>NZ_JBYOJR010000055.1:0-29694 GCF_057798915.1 Cupriavidus sp. 22TCCZM01-5 | reverse complement strand
CTGCGGCCTGGGTGCTCAGACTAGGGCTCTGCGCGTAGCGCAGCCGAAGGCGATTACACGATGGCGGTCGCAGCAGGGGCCACGGACAGTTTCGGGGCTCGTTCAATCATTGCCTGAAGGCCTACCGGCGGACGCGCACCACGCGGCAGGCAGCCGGGCACACTCTGAAGTTCATCCCCGTACAACACCCGCAGCACACTACGATCAATATTCGCCCGCTAGGGCAAGTAAACGCGCTTTTTGGTTACTTTTTGTCGCTCGGACAAAAAGTGACTCGCCGGCTACGCCGGCGAAACAGCAGCGCCTGCCAAGCACGACAACCCCATCATTTAACCCATTCACCCGCAAATCAAAAAAATCGCCGCTTGCGGCGGCGATAGGGAAGGGGGTCGTCATCAAGATGGGGGTCTCAACGACAGGGACATTATAGCTTATGTATTAAGACATTACATACAACCTTGGTAGGGTCTTGCTGAGCGACAACCAGCAACGAAAATGTGCATTGCCGTTTACTCAGTAAGGCTTGCCAAGGAACAGATAGAAACTGTAGACGCCGGCCGCAGCGCGCCCATACGCGAGGTAAAGCGGACCGACCGGGCTATCGAGCGCAAGAAAGACCGAGGCCGACTTGAGCAGGCCGGTGGGACTCCCCGGCACCAGCGGATCGCCGACGCGGCCGGCTTCCAGCGACATGCCCGCATAGACCCCCTCCAGCAGGCTCTGCCGCACCAGCTTGTTGTAGTAGACGATGCGCGCGAACTGCAGGTTGCCGCCCAGCAACTGGCCCGTGGCGTAGCCGGACTGCTGCAGGAAACCGCCCCACTGGAACAGGTCATAGCGCGGCAGCGGGTGGTCGCCGATCTTGCTGCCGGCCTTGAAACCCAGGGTGAAGGTGCTGTTGCCGAACGAGAAGGCGTAGTTGCCGTCGATGGTGCCCTTGACATAGGCCTGGTCGGCACCCAGTCCTGGCTGGGAGGCGTAGATATTAAGCCGGCCCGCATAGCCGCTGCGCGGAAACGATGTGCTGTCGAGCTGGTCCAGGAAGAGCCGGCCGGTAATCGCTCCGAGCCGGATATGACCCTGCCCCGGCGACAGTTGCGCCGGGCCCGTGCTGAGCGAGGCATTCAGCGAGCCTGCCTGCACGCCGATGCGCGCTTCGCCGTACTTGGTGAACTGGCTGCCGAGATCCAGCGACGCGCTGTAGCTGCGCACGTCGTACTGCGCAATGCGCGTGGTGCCCTGGAAGATATTCACGGGCCTGCGTTCGATGTCGAAGCGCGGCGCCACGAAGAAGTACTGGCGGGTGTTCAGCGGCTGATAGAACTCGGTGTGCAGGGCGGAGGTCTGGCCGACCTGCACATCAGTGCGCCATTCCGCCCCAAGCGAGTTGATCCACGTGCGCCGGTGGCTGGCGACCAGGTTGAAGTACGCGTCGCCGCGGAAGTCCGTATTCAGTCCCAGCCCGAAGCGCAGGTAGTTCGGGCCGTAGGTCTTCTCCACGGCATCGACGGCCATGATGCGCCGGCCTGGCTCCTCCAGGAAGCCGTAGTTCACATGTTCGAAGTCGCCGGTGCCGAACAGGTGCCGCATGTCGAGGTCGAGCTGCGCCTGGTCGATCGGCTGGCCAGGCTTGGTCTCCATCACCGATGCGGCATAGGCGGGATTGACCCGTTCCAGCGGCGCAAAGCGGATTTCGTCGACGGGGCGCAGGTCCGGTGGCGCCAGGGTTTGCTGGCGCGTGCGCAGCGCCGCGTATTGCTCCGGCGGCAGCGCCAGCGGCGCAAGGCGATCGGCGACCTTGCGCGCGGCGGCCTCGCCGATCGGGATGGTGTCGGTCAAGTGGTCGAAATCGCTGGCAGAGAAATCGCCCAGCTCCGGCAGGATCAGCACGTCGGTGGGCTTGAGCAAGGCCAGCGAGCTGCGCACGTTCTGCTCAGTCAGGATGTTGAGCATCTGCCCCGTGACGCCGAGGATCGAGTTCAGCTCGTCGCGCCGCATCAGCGGCGTGCCCAGGTTGACGGCAATCACGATGTCGGCGCCCATCTTGCGCGCCACGTCGACCGGGAGGTTGTCCGTCAGGCCGCCGTCGACGAGCAGGTGCCCATCGTATTCGGCCGGCGCTACGGCGCCCGGCACCGACATGCTGGCGCGCATTACCTGCGCGAGTTCCCCCTTGCTGAAGACGACCGGGGTGCCCGCGACCAGGTCGGTGGCCACGGCCCGGTAGGGAATCGGCAACTGGTCGAACTCGCGGTAGCCCGGCACCTTGGCCAGTTGCCGCAGCACCGTCTCCAGCTGCACGCCCGAGACCGCGCCCTTGGGCAGCTGGATCTCCCCGTCCTTGATGCCGATCTCGGGCGTGAACAGGTTGGTGTAGTCGTCGAGCTTGCGGCGCACCGTCAGGTCCTGGCGCGGCGGGCGCTCCTTGAAGATCTTCGCGGTCGACAGCCCGGCTACGAGCGATTCCATATCGGCCGGCGCCATGCCGCTGGCGTAGGCGCCGCCGACGAGCGAGCCCATGCTGGTGCCTGCGATGCAGTCCACCGGCACGCGCATCTCTTCCAGCACCTTGAGCACGCCGATATGCGCCGCGCCGCGCGCGCCGCCGCCGGACAGCACCAGGCAGATGCGCGGACGGCCCAGGCCGGGCGCAGGCACCGCGGGGGGCGGCGCCTGCGTGACGGCCGGCGGCGGGCCGGGCGCCGGTGCCGGCTGATCCGTGGCCCCGGCCGCGCGCGCGCTGCCCAGCACCAGCCACAGCGCGGCAGCAGGCAGTGCAGCCAGCCTTAGGGATCGGGTCGCAACGTTCATGGGACAGGTCCGTGGACGCCGGGAGGTACGGCTCGGGGCGCCCGGCCGCGCAAGGGTGTCGGTGACGGGCCGGCCACGCTTGAGGATATCTTGGCGCAAAGCCTGCAGCCCGGCACCCGCCGTCGAAACAATTCATCATGGCCCGCGGAAGCGTTCAGATCGCCGCACCGCACCACAACTTGCCAGGCGCCGCGCGCACGGAACGGCTACCATCTACGTGACAGGCAAGGTTCTGGGGACCGAATGCACGGTTATTTCTTCTGCCAGACCGCCGCGGGGCAACTGACCCTGATTCCTCGGGAAAAAGACTGGATGCTGATGTTGGGCAACGGCGTCGTGGGACGCTATCCGGATGCCCAGGCGGCGGTGGACGCCCTCCACGAGGGCGAATTGCGGGTGCGCGGGCAGCCACTGGATGCCCGGGGCCTGGGCGTGCCCAGGCGCGCGCATGACTGGCTCTACCATGTGTTGAGCCGCTGAGCGGCCCGCCGGGACGCCGGCGCCCGAAGGAGGGAACCGCCATGACTGCACTAGTCGAGTGGGCCCGCGAGCATACCTGTCGCCTCTTTCCCATGTCGGCGCAATACAGCCGCGGCAACGGCAGCGAGGTGGAGGTGAACTGGCAGGCGGAGCCGCCAGGGTCCGGCGGCCGCCAGCGCCACGGCGCTGCGTTGCAGTTCGACCAGGATGTGATCGACGCAGTCTATGTCGCTGACTCGGCCGAGCTCGCGCGCATCGGCGGCAAACTGACGGACGTCGTGTCGCGCTGGCTGGCGGGCGACGATATCGCGTGCCTGAGCGGCGACAGGCTGGTGATCCCGGTCGGGAACACGCTGCTGAATCACTGATCCGCGTTGTGCCGGCAACGGTACGCCGGCCGGCTGCCCGGGCCGGGCATATACTGTCGCCAATACCGGCGTAGCCGGCTTTGCGACTTCGAGCTGTTCCGTGTCCGACCATCCCGCCCATCCTGATCAAGACGACCCCCGTCCCGTGCCGCCCGAGCGGCCTGGCGACGACGAATGTTGCGGCTCCGGCTGCGATCCCTGCATCTTTGATTACTACTACCAGGAACTGGAGCGCTATCGCGACGAGCTGAAGGCCTGGGAGGCGCGCCAGGCGGCCCGCCAGTCCACAGAGGATTCGCCCACTTGAGCGCGCTCGCCGATTTCGTGCGGCAGCATCCGCGCCTGTTCGTGCTGACCGGCGCGGGCATCAGCACCGACTCCGGCATCCCGGGCTATCGCGATGCGAACGGCCAGTGGCAGCGTTCGCAGCCGATCACGCTGCAGGCCTTCCTGGGCTCGCATGCCGCGCGCCAGCGCTACTGGGCGCGCAGCATGATCGGCTGGCCCGTGGCCGCGGGCGCGCAGCCCAATGCCGGTCATCATGCACTGGTGGCGCTGGCGCGGCAGGGGCATGTGGCGCGGCTGGTGACGCAGAACGTGGACGGGCTGCACCAGCGTGCCGGCAGCGAAGACGTGATCGAGCTGCACGGCAGCATTGGCAGCGCGATCTGCCTGTCGTGCGGCACGCGTCATGACCGCGCCGGCATGCAGCGCTGGCTGGCCGAGCAGAACGGCGCGTTGCGCGATGTGCTGGCCGAGCCCGCCGCCGATGGCGATGCCCACTTCGAATCGCCGCTGTTCGCGCAGTTTCGCGTGCCGTCGTGCGAACGCTGCGACGGCCTGCTCAAGCCCGACGTGGTCTTCTTCGGCGAGTCCGTGCCGCGCGAACGCGTGGACGACGCGCGCGCGGCATTGGCGCAGTCTGACGCCGTGCTCGTGGTCGGCTCGTCGCTGACGGTGTATTCGGGCTATCGCTTCTGCGTCTGGGCCGGCCAGATGGGCAAGCCGGTGGCCGTGGTCAACCTTGGCGTGACGCGTGCCGATCCGATGCTCGCGCTCAAGGTCGAAGCGCCATGCGCGCAGGCGCTGTCCGAACTGACGGCGCAACTCGCGGCGGCCGGGTGATTGACCGGCGCGCCTGCGGCCGCTAGCATCGTCGCATTGGTTTTTCTGTTTCCCACGCTTCCGATCTCATGCACGCAGCCCGCCATCGCCACGCCTTGCCAGCCCTTGCGGCCGGCGCGCGCGCACGCGGCCTGGCGGCGTCGATCTCGGTCGCATCCCCTCCTCCTGTCGCATCGCCACCCCCGGCGACCGCCGGCGCGCCTGCGCTGCCGGCATTGCTTGGCTGACGGGTTCTTCCCGCAGCACCTCCTGACGTCTCCGGTATCTGCCACCGTCGGCGCGCCATAGCGCCGATGGCACACACGCGTGCCGGAGCCTGCCATGCATTCGACAGGTGCAACACCATGCGCATTGACAATAACCTGGCGGCACAGACCGGTGCCGCTTCCGGCCAGCGCACGCTGGCCTCGCTGGGCGCCACGCCCCTTTTCGTGCTGCTGTGGAGCAGCGGCGCCATCTTCGCCCGCTGGGCGCTCGACCATGCCACGCCGTTCGCGCTGCTGACGCTGCGCTTTGCGCTGGCGCTAGCCGTGCTGGTCGCCATCGCGCTCGCACGCGGGCCCCTGTTGCCGCCGCGCGGCGAACGTTGGCTTGCCGCGCTTGCGGGCCTGCTGATGATTGCCGGCTATTCCATCGGCTATTTTCTCGCGCTGGAGCGCGGCCTGACGCCGGGCGTGCTGGCCACCATCCTTGGCGCGCAACCGATGCTCACGCTGCTGCTGACCGAACGGCGCTTTGGCGCGGCGCGGATGGCCGGACTGGCACTCGCGCTTGCAGGCCTGGTCATGGTGGTGGCGGACAGCTTGCTGATGGCGCGGCTGTCGCCGGCCGGCGTGCTGTTCGCGCTGGCGTCGCTGACGAGCGTGACGGTCGGCGCGATCCTGCAGAAGCGCCTCGCCAGCACGCCCGCGCAGGTGCTGCCGCTGCAGTACGGCGTGAGCACCGCGGCATGCCTGCTGTGCCTTGCGTTCCAGCCGTTCGTGTTCGACGCCACGCTGGCGTTCTTCGTGCCGCTGCTGTGGCTGGCGCTGGGGATTTCCGTGGCTGCGACGCTGCTGTTCTACCGGCTGATCCGGGCCGGCAATCTCGTCAACGTGACCAGCCTGTTCTACCTGGTGCCGGCGGGCACGGCCGTGTTCGACTACCTGCTGCTGGGCAACCGGCTGGCGCCGATGGCGATCGCCGGCATGGGAGCCATCCTGGCAGGACTGGCGCTCGTGTTCCGGCGCAGGCCGGAACACTGAAGCCCGCGCTCAGGCCGCCGCCTGGCCTAGGCACCGGCGCCCTTGCCGCTGACGCTGGGTGTATCCGGGCGGACGCAACCTGTCAGGCGCCGCGCAGTTGCTGGTCGGACTGCTGGAGGAGCATGCCGGCTGGCCCGTCACGCCACAAGCGTTGCCGCCGGATGGCTGAGCGCTACCGGTCCTTCACTTCGACGCGGATGCCATCGGGCGCCACCGTGATCGCGCCGGGCTCGACGTCCTTGCCGCCAAAGCGCAGTTCGTCGGGCTTGAACGTGTAGATCGGGTAATCCTTCAACAGTTGCTGGGCGACTACGGCGCCGATCGCGTTGAGCTGCTCCCTGTACAGCGCCATGCCCTGCACTTGCACGTCCTGCACCGTCGGGTTGTCCAGCAGCACGGCGCGCTGCGTCTTGTCGTAGCGCAGCCCGCTGTTCAGCGAGAGCGTGCCGTTGACCGGCGGCGCTGCCGCGAGCCCATTGGTGAGCTGGGCGTCCATCTGCGTGGTGATGCGGTTGTTGGCGTCGTCGAGCACCAGGCGCGGGTGGGTGAGCTGCACGCTGACCACCTGCGCGTAGCGCAGCGTGGCCGGGAAGCGCTTGTCCACGGCCTGCTGCAGTTCCTGCTTCGTGAAGGTGTATTCGCCGGTCCAGATGTTGTAGCCGGCGTGGGCGGCGGTGGCCACGGCAAGGGTCGCCGCGGCGAACATGAGGCGTCGATGAAGGCGCATGTGGCGGGGGGTGCGCATTGGCGCAACGTTGTCTGCGTAGGTGCCTGTCAGACACGGATCGGCGCAGCAACGTTCCGGCGGCTGGGGACACGCAGCCACCCTATAAAGCATCCGGCTTCAGTAGTGCGGGGGGATTTCGTGCTGCGGGTTGGACTCGGCAGCGGTCGACGGGGCGCTGTGCACCTGCTGGTAGAGCGCGCGGAACTGCTCCTGGAGCAGGTCGAGCTGTTGCTGCTGGCGTGCGACGGTGAGGTTCAGCGTTTCGAGCAGGTCTTCCTGGAAGGCGAGCTTGATTTCCAGTTCTATGAGGCGGTCTTCCATGGCGTGTGTCTCCGGCTTCATCTCCGGCAAGGGCGCCGAGCCCGCGCATTGTAAGCGAGGCGCGGCGCTCGGGTCCTGCCGGAACCATCAGCCGGCTAACGCCTTACTGGTGCGGCGCGGGCTTGATCAGCATCCACAGCACGCCGAAGCGGTCCGTCACCATGCCGAATTTCTCGGCGTAGAAGGTCTGGGCGAGCGGCATCATCACCTGGCCGCCTTCGGTCAGGCCGTTGAATGCTTTTTCCAGCGCTGACACATCGTCATAGGAGATCGACAGCGCGACACCCTGGAACTGTGGCTTGCCCGAGCAGCGGCCATCGGACACCATGATCAGGCTGTCGCCGACCGTGAACTCGGCGTGCATCACCTTCTCATCCATGTCGGGCGTGGGAGCGCAGCCTTCGCTGGCGGCTGCCTTGTCCTTTTCGGGGTTGTCCTTGAACCGCATCAGCATGCCGGGCTTGGCGCCGATCGTCTTCTTGTAGAACTCGAGAGCTTCCTCGCAACGGCCTTCGAAGAACAGATAAGGCTGGACTAGCATGGACATCTCCTGGTGTGGCCATCCTGCGGACGGCCTTGGGAATCAGTCTGGAACCGGGCCCGCGGCACCGGTGGCGAGCGGCGACACTGCGTTTGTGTACGCCGTCCACAATACCTTAGCAAAGAACCAGGACGGCGTCCACATCGCTTTGCCACGGCCCGGCGACGCCTGTCGCAGCCTATGCGATGCCATCGCGTGGCCGCGCCGCCTGGCCATCTCCAATCTGGCACGGCGGGCATCGACAGACAAATGGGGTTGCAGTTACGAACTCACCGACCCGCGCCTGTTCCAGGCCATTGCCGATGCGCAAAGCAGCGCCGCCCCGACACCGCCCCGCGGCGCGGCCACGGCGACTGCGCCATGACTGCGCGGGGACTTACCGCTCGCGGTTGAGGAACGTCCCTGGGGACGAACCAGTCGAGAGTTTCTAAGGCGCGTTCGCCAGTATTGAACGGTCCGGATTGGTTTGCCAGGACGCCGGGTTTGGCGCAAGCCCGCCGCCGTGTCACAATTCGCTTTTAGACCTCCCCGGCACCTGATTCGGCCCGTGACCCGGCCAGCCGAGTCCCCGAGCTTGCGGCCCCCGACCGAAAGCTGCTCCAGGAGCCGACAAATTCACATAGATTGACTGGCGATGACTACCATCCTTCAGCACATTCCCACCGGCCAGCGCGTCGGCATTGCGTTCTCTGGCGGCCTGGACACCAGCGCGGCGCTCCTCTGGATGCGCCAGAAGGGCGCCATCCCCTACGCCTACACCGCCAACCTGGGCCAGCCGGACGAGCCCGACTACGATGACATCCCGCGCCGCGCCAAGGCCTACGGCGCCGAGGAAGCCCGCCTGGTGGACTGCCGCGCCCAGCTGGTCGCCGAAGGCATTGCCGCGCTGCAGTGCGGTGCCTTCCACATCTCGACCGCCGGCATCACCTACTTCAACACGACCCCGATCGGCCGCGCCGTCACCGGCACCATGCTGGTTGCCGCGATGAAGGAAGATGGTGTCAATATCTGGGGTGATGGCAGCACGTTCAAGGGTAATGATATCGAGCGCTTCTACCGCTACGGCCTGCTGACCAACCCGGGCCTGCAGATCTACAAGCCGTGGCTGGACCAGCAGTTCATCGACGAACTGGGCGGCCGTGCGGAAATGTCGGAATTCATGCGCCAGAACGGCTTCGACTACAAGATGTCGGCTGAAAAGGCGTACTCCACCGATTCCAACATGCTGGGCGCCACGCACGAAGCCAAGGACCTGGAGCACCTGGACTCGGGCATCCGCATCGTGCAGCCGATCATGGGCGTGCAGTTCTGGCGCGATGACGTCGAAGTCAAGCGCGAGGAAGTCACCGTGCGCTTCGAAGAAGGCCAGCCGGTCGCGCTGAACGGCAAGACCTTCGCCAACGCCGTCGACCTGTTCATGGAAGCCAACCGCATCGGCGGCCGCCATGGCCTGGGCATGAGCGACCAGATCGAGAACCGCATCATCGAAGCCAAGAGCCGCGGCATCTACGAAGCCCCGGGGCTGGCACTGCTGTTCATCGCCTACGAGCGCCTGATCACCGGCATCCACAACGAAGACACCATCGAGCAGTACCGCGACAACGGCCGCCGCCTGGGCCGCCTGCTGTACCAGGGCCGCTGGTTCGACCCGCAGGCCATCATGCTGCGCGAAACCGCCCAGCGCTGGGTGGCCGGCGCCGTCACTGGCGAAGTCACCATCGAACTGCGCCGCGGCAATGACTACTCGATCGTCAACACCACCTCGCCGAACCTGACCTACAAGCCGGAACGGCTGACGATGGAAAAGGGCGAGTCGATGTTCACCCCGCTGGACCGCATCGGCCAGCTGACCATGCGCACGCTGGATATCGTGGATACCCGCGAGAAGCTGCAGACGTACGCGAAGACGGGGCTGCTGTCGTCGTCGGTCAGTGCTTCGCTGCCGAAGCTGGAAGACTGAGCAGACGCGCAGTGACCGCGCCGCGCAGTGGCGCGGCGCGATACAAGAAAGCCGGCACCCTGTGGTGCCGGTTTTTTTTCGGCCTGCAAACGGGCAAACGTTTTGTAGATTCGACGCACGGATCGTAGCTTTCCCAAGCCGCTGCACAAGGGATCCTCCATGTGTGGTGGCCTGCACGACTGAAAAGTCTGGCACGGCAATTGCGCAAGAGGTCTGGAGTCCCCGCCACGGAGCGGGACTTTGACAGCGCCGCAGATGCATCCAGCCAATGGTGGATGCATGCGGGCATCATGGAGACGATCATGCCAAGAGCATCCAGCATCGCGCAGGCCAAGGCGGACAAGCGGGCGGGCAAGTCGCCAAGCACCCAGGCCAGTCATTTTGTTCGCGACGAGATTGAAGCCGTGCGCAGTGGCAAGCATGGCGTGCGTTCGGCCAAGCAGGCCATCGCAATCGGTTTGTCGGAAGCGCGCCGCGCGGGCGTTGAAGTCCCGCAACCCAAGGCGGGTACCAAGGCGGCGACGGCCAAGCCTGCCGCCAAGAGTGGCGGCGACACGGTGGCGAGACGGCCTAGTTCGGAAAGCACGGCCAAGCGTCGCGAAGCCGCTACCAAGGCGCTCAAGCGCGAGAGCACGGCCGGGGCCTCGCACCAGGCGCTGTCGGCGCAGGCCAAGCGCGCGGCCGGCACGCGTACCGCGGCAGACCGCTCCGCGGCCGCCGAGAAGGCGGCCAAGACCAAGGGGGCGGCGGGCCGCTCCGAAGCAGCCCGCAAGGCCGCGCGCACGCGCGCATCGAAAAAGGCGCCCCGTTAGGCTGGTGCATCGAGGTGCAGGCGCGGACGCTGGGCAGGCTCTTCGAGCCCCACAACCTGAGCGCCGCCGCGCGGGGCGTGGAGGTCCCGCGCAGGCAGGCCAGGCTTACCTCAGGCCTTCTTCACATAGGCACTGCACCAGCCGTTCGCCGCCACCTGCTTGCCGCCGAATATCGGGCATGGCCCCCATGCGTCATTGGCCTTTCCTTGAAACAGCTGGCAGTTGCTGCACTTCTGGCTCGCGTCATGCTTTGGGAACTTGGCCTTGTCGACCTTGGTGGTGTCATGCTTATAACCTAGCGAGACGGCCTGGGGATCGGCCTCGTCAAGCTTGCCGGCTTGCGCCCTCACCGGAATCTGCACACCCGCCAGCGCTATGGTTGCGACACCGGATATACCTTTGAGAAATGTTCGTCGAGTTGCCATCGCTGCACCTCCTTTTGACGAGTCTGGAACGGATTGCGGCCGCTCGCATTCGAGGCGGCATCCACAATCAGAATCCCCTCTGCAGCAGTGAATGGCATGCGGGCGTGTTTGTCCAGCTCGCGCTTGAAGAAGGGGGCGGTAGCTTCGGGGCCCGCTTCCAACAGGGGCTTCTTTCTGATTGTTCGGGTGCATAGACTGGTGTGAGCACGCCCTCACGGGAGTTCACATGACCGCCTTGCCTGCCGACGATGGCAAACTGACCAAGCGCCGCGAATTCCTCGGCCGGCTTGGCAGCGTGGCCGCTCTGGCCAGCCTGTCACCCGCCAGCGTGGCCCAGGCTGGCAGTGCGACCGCCGCGGCCGCCTGCCTGCTGACCCCCGCTGCCACGGAAGGCCCTTTCTATCTGGGCGACGCCCGGTTGCGCAGCGATATCCGCGACGGCCGTCCAGGCCAGCCATTGCGCCTGCGGCTGACGGTCGTCGACGCCGAGCGCGGCTGCATACCGGTGCCAGGCGCGCTGGTCAGCATCTGGCATTGCGATGCCGAGGGCAGCTACAGCGGTGAAGACGGCCCGCACGACACCACCCGCTTCCTGCGCGGCGTGCAGCAGACCGGCGCCGACGGTGCGGCGACCTTTCTTACCATCTATCCGGGCTGGTACCGGCCGCGTGCCGTGCATATCCACTTCAAGGTGCTGCTGGCGAATGCCGAGGTGCTGACCAGCCAGCTCTACTTCAGCGATGCGCTCAATCGCGAGGTGCTGGGCAATCATCCGGCGTACCGCACGCGCGGCGCGCCGACGCGCGGGAATACGCAGGATCCGATCGCGGGCAGCAACCCGCCGCTGGTGCGCGTGCGCAGCGCGACGGATTGGCTGGATGGGGAGTTCGTGGCAGGGATTGCGCGCGTCGCGCGTACAGGATGAGGATGGGAACTTACGCTTCGCCCTTCCGTGCGGCCGGTGCATCGGCCGCGAGCAGGTTGGCATCGCGGCAGAGCCGCCATTTACCGTCGGCCTCCCGGCGCAACAGCGTGAGCGTATAGCCCGAGCGGTGTACCGCCTCACCGCCCGGCGGCGTGACGGTCAGTTCGATGAAGTTGCGCAGGTAGGCCCAGTCGCCCATCACCTGCACTTCCCGGATGTCGTAGCTGCCCTGCATCGGCACGGACTTCATGCCTGCCGAAGCCTGCGCGAACGCGCGCTTGCCGAATGGCTCCTGGCCGGGAACCATGAAGACGACATCGTCGGTCATCAGGCTCAATACGGTGTCGGTATCGCCGCGCTGGCTGGCGGAGAACCAGTTTTGCACCAGTTCACGGATGGCGCGTTCGTCGTCTGCGGAATTCATGGCTGCCTCGCTGGTTTCTTGCTGCCCGGTCCAGGTGAGGATACTAGTGCATTGGGCGCCCGGGTCCCATCACTGCCGTGGTGCCGCGGAACCGTCTTCGTTTGCGACGCAAGGGACGTACCTCGCCCCCTGCATCCGCAAGCCTGCTCCTCCCGGCGCCTTCTCGAAAAGCCGCTGCCGCGACGATGATGAATTTTCTACATCGAAGGCAGTTCTTACGTTGCGTGCGGAAGCGTCACAAGTACTGCAAGAGGCAAGGCAAAGCACATATGCGGGTTCTGGAGCAGGAACTTGCGGTGGTATGGCAGTTGCCTGTGCCCACGCAGGACCGGCGTGGAGGGCAGGCCGGCTGAAGGCTGGCCTGCCGGCCGGCCGCCACGGCTTCGATGGAGGACAGCATGAGCAAGACGATACTGATTTGCATGATGGTGGCGACCACCCTTGGCTCGCTGGCGGGCTGCAGCGCGACCGGCACGGCGTCCGGATCGGGAGCGGGGGGTGGCACGGTGACCGGCTCTGGCTCGGTCACGGATACCAGCCGTCCGCGCAGCTCCGGTATGGCACCAGCCACGTCCTCGGGTGCTGGCACATCCAGTGGCGCCACCTCAGGCGGCACGTCGTCCACGACGCCGCGTTACTGAGATGGCGTGACATAACGGCACAGGCTTAACGGAACAGTCGACGGGACGGTCGATCTGTCATGGCGGACACCGGCGATCTTCGCCGGTGTCCGCCGTTTGCATGGCATTGCCTGACTGCGCTATCTGAGTTATCCAACGCTATCTAGCGGGAAGCCGTGCCGGCACTGGCGGACCTGCCAGCGGTCTGCCCTGCCGGCGTTGCCGCTTGCGCGGGCGATGCTTGTGCCGTTGCCGTGCGCTGTGACCAGCCGCCGCCCAGTGCCTTGTAGAGATCGACGCGGCTAGTCAGCCGTGCCAGCCGGATCGTGACCAGCGTCTGCTGCGCCGAGTAAAGCTGGCGCTGCGCGTCGAAGACTGGGAAGTAGTCGTCCACGCCATTGCGGAAGCGCATTTCCGACAGGCGCCGCGTCTCGCTGATCTCGCGTGCGAGCGATTCCTGCGCCGCGGCTTCGCGATCATAGGTCCCGCGCGCGGCGAGGCCGTCCGCGACTTCGCGGAATGCCTGCTGAATGGTCTTCTCGTAAGCAGCGACGTTGATGTCCTTTTGCACCCTGGACGCATCAAGCCTGGCCTGGTTGGCGCCGCCGTTGAAGATCGGCATGGTGATCGACGGTGCGAACGCCCAAGCCATGCCGCTCGTAAACAGCCCCGACAGGGCCGCGCTGGCCACGCCGATCGCCGCCGTCAGCGAGATGCTCGGGAAGAAGGCTGCACGGGCCGCGCCGATGTCGGCGTTGGCGGCCTTCAGCTGGTGTTCGGCGGCCATGATGTCGGGCCTTTGCTCGAGCAGCGCCGACGGCAGGCCGGCCGGCAGCTCGGCGACGAACGAGGTGTTCTCGAACGGCTGCGCCGGCGGCAGGTCCGCGGGCAACTGCGTGCCAATCAGCACCGTCAGTGCATTCTCGTCCTGCGCGACCTGGCGTGTGTATTGCTCCACGCCCACGCGCGCCGTTTCGAGCTGCGTCTGCGCGCGGTGCATATCGATCTGCGCCATGCCGCCGGCGCGCTTGCTGCGCTCGACCATCTGCACGGCAGCCTGCTGTATGTCCAACGTCTCCTGCGAGATCTTCAGCAGCTCCTTGTCGGCCTGCAGCGTCAGGTAGGCACTCGCGACTTCCGCCACCAGGCTGATCTGCGCGCTGCGCCGTACTTCCTGCACCGCCAGGTACTGCTCCAGCGCCTCATGCTTGAGGCTGCGCACGCGGCCGAATACATCCAGTTCAAAGGCATTGAAGCCAACCCCCGCCGTGTAGGCGTGAAGGACCGATGGCTGCCCTGGCGCGCGCAACGATCCGGGCACGCGCGAGGCGACCATGCCCGCGTTGGCGTTGATCGACGGGAACTGAGCCGCGCGCTGGATGCGGTACTGCGCACGCGCCTGGTCGATGGCCAGCGTCGCCATGCGCAGGTCGCGGTTATTGGCCAGCGCCAGTTCGATCAGCTGGCGCAGGCGCGGATCGGTGAAGAAGTCTTCCCAGCCGAGTTCGGCCGCCGGCGTCTGGGTCTGCGCCTGGGCTGGCGCCCGCCCTTGCCCCGCATTGCCCGTGCCCTGCGCGTAGGCAGGCCCGGTGGGCCAGGCATTGGGTACCGGCTGGTCGGGGCGCTGATAGGCGGGCTCCAGCGTGCAGGCCGTCAGCGCAATCGGAATGGCCGCCGCTGCGATGTGCCGCAGGGGAAGGAAGGTTCGCGTCTGTTTTGCTTTCATATGGCTCATCCGTGGTCAACCGGCAAAGGCGCGGCGCAGAAGTTGCGCGATGGCGACGCGCGGCCGGCCTTCGTATGCGATGTTGTGGGCGGGCTCGCTGAACAGCAGCCGGATCAGGCGGTGACGGGCCGCCATGTCGGGCCGCAGCGCCACGCCGATGAGTCCCTTGCGCGTGCGGGCGACGCGGCACGGCACCCAGCCCAGGGGCGCCAGCCAGAACGCGCCTTCGGCGTCGTCCGGTATGGATTGCGCGTGCGCGCACAGCAGTGCCGCGCCGTTGCACGAGAGGTCCCGCGTGACACCGGCGAACTCGCGCGCCGCGCCATCCTTGCCGTGAAGCCGAAGCAGCGCGCGTGCCCGGTAGGGAAAACGCTCTTCCTTGCGTGGACGCGGCAGCTCGAAACAGACCAGCAGCGACGCCAGGTACAGCACCATCGACACCATCGTCCACGCGACGTTGAACGCCACGCCCTGCGCGTCGGCATCGGCGGCGATGGCGCGTGCCAGCCCCATGCCCGTCAGCACGAACAGCGCGCCATACAGCACGGCGAACTTGCCGTGCACGACGAGCCTGGAGCGGTCGAGTCCCTTGTTGGTCACCTTGAACGGGCGGCCGAAGGGCTTGAACACCGCGCTGGCCAGCGTCGCCGTGACCGCAAGCGCCGCGACGATCTGCGTCACCTCCGTGAAGACCGGCATGGCGCGCGATCCGGTTACCCAGATGCTGTAGGCCCAGTACAGCAGCAACGCAGGCACGCCATAGGCAAGGAACTGCAGCGGATCGCCGTACAGCGTGGGCACGTTCATGTACCAGTACAGCAGCGGCCCGGCGAGCAGCATCAGCGTGAAGGGCCGGCTGACCCAGTGCAGCAGCCCGTGCAGGTAATGCAGGCGCTGCAGGCCCGTGTAGCCGCGCCCGCGCAGCGGCCCGTCGGCGGTAAGCGCGACCTGGATCGTCCCCAGGCCCCAGCGGCTGCGCTGGCTGATGTACTCGGGCAGGCCTTCCGCGGACAGGCCCACGCTCAACCGCTCGTTCAGCCAGCGCGTGACATAGCCATGCGGCATGAGCTTGTAGGTCAGGTGGATGTCCTCGGTGACGGTGCCGGTCGGGAAGCCGCCGATGGTCTCCAGTGCTTCGCGCCGTACCACGAACGAGGTGCCGATGCAGAATGCCGTACCCCATGCATCCTTGGCCGGCTGCATGATGTCGAAGAAGGCGCGCTGCTCGTCGACCCAGCATTCGGTCGAGCGCAGGTTGTACTGGATCGGGTCGGCGTTGTAGTAGAACTGCGGCGTCTGCACCACGCCTACCCTGGGATCGTCGAACAGGCCAATGGTGCGTAGCAGGATACTTCGGTTGGGTGCGAAGTCCGCGTCCAGCACCATGATGTACGGCGCGCCCCCGTCCGGCTGCGCCGTGCTGTGCTGCAGGCCGTTGTTGAGGTTGCCGGCCTTGGCATGGGTGTTGTCGGGCCGCGTCACGTAGTTGGCGCCGACGCGCTTGCAGTAATCCTTCAGCCAGTCGCGCCGCGTATCGTCGAGCACCCAGACGCGGAAGTTCGGATAGTCGATCGCCAGCGCCGAAACGATCGTCTTCTCGAGGACTTCCAGTCCTTCGTTGTAGGTGGCGATGAAGATATCCACCGCCGGCGCCCGGCGGTTGCGCCGCAGCGCGGCTTCGCTGGCATCCGCGTCGGCACTGTGGTTCGACGTGCGGGTCAGCGTGATGATCGAGATCAGCGTGTAGGCGACCGTCATCGTCTCGAAGCCAAAGAACACATGCGCCCACAGGCTGGCGAAATCCATGCGCCATTCGGGCAGGGTCTGCGAGAAGCGCCACACGTAGTAGACGATCAGCAGGACCGCTGCGGCGGCGCCGAACATCCATCTGTCGGCGGTGCGGTTGCGATCGCCGCGCAGGCACAGCACCGCGATCAGGAAGGCGCCGGCGTTGATCTCCACCAGCATGCGGTTTTCAAGAAAGTAGGCGAACATCGTCACTCCCTGCGGATGTCGTCGGGTGGGCCCTGCGCCTGTGCGGTGCCGGTCCGGCAGGCCGGGCACGTGCCGCCGGGCTGGAACGGGTTCCAGCCGGCGGCCGCCAGCACGGCCCAGGCGGTCGCGCCCAGGTGTGGCAGGTGGAAGTAGTAGAAATCTTCGGTGGTCGAATCGGGGCCGATCGACAAGCCCGTGCTGATGCGCGCTTGCGGCGTGGCGAACAGCATGCCGGATGGCGCACGCTGCGCCAGCAGCAGCGGCCACAGGGAACGCGTCTCGTCGTCGCGGCCGCTGGCACGCAGCACCAGCGCGGCCTGCCCCGTGCCTTCGGTCCATACGCCATCGGGGCGCGCCTTGAAGCCGTAGCCGCCGCCCACCGCGTGGTGCGCGCGCGCCCAGTCCAGCGCGCGCCGCCATGACGCCGCGGACTCGGGTACCGCGATCAGCGGCCACAGCGAGGCATCGAGTGCCGACGGCTCGCTGTTGAGCGAGTGCCCGTCGTCACGCGTGCCGATGACGAAGCGGCCTTCGCCAGGCTGCCACATCGCGTCGACAAAGCGGCGTGCGCGCTGCGCGGCCGCGTCCCAGCGCGCGTCGTTGGTGCGCAAGGCGAGCCAGCGGAACGCGGCACAGGCATCGACATTGTGTTCGGTCGATTTCCAGCCCTGGCGGCGCGGCGTCGGTTCATGACCGAAGAAGCCGCCGATATAGCCGGCCGGGCTTTCGCTGCCGAAGGTCTGCTTGTCGACCCATGTCATCAGCGTTGCGGCGGTGTCGAGGTAGCGGCGCTCGTGCGTGGATTCATAGGTGGCCAGCAGCAGCAGCGCCGCCCACGCGACATTGCCGGTGGCGGTGCCGACCTGGTAGGCATCCTCGAACCAGCGCTTGCTCGGCGCATCCCACCATCCGGGCATCGGCACCGGACCGTCCGGCACGGCTCCGGCGCGATACGCGTTGCGCACGCGGCCGTCGTGGTAATGGCGGTCACGCGTGACGCCTGCTACCACGCCGTCGGCGATGCGGCGCGCCGCATCCGGCTGGCCGCACGCGATCAGCGCCACGCCGGCCAGCGCGTTGTCATAGACGAAGGCCGATTGCTGCAAGGGGGGCGGCAGAGGTTCGCCGCCGGGGGCGGGTTCGTAGCTGCCGAGCATGACTGGCCCCTTGCCTGGGATGGCCGCTACCCGCCCGGCCAGCGTCTTGCAGCCGTCGCGCAGCAACTGCTCGCGTGCCGCCGGGGCCGAAGGGGGCGGGGGCAGGGGGGGCGCTGCCATGGTTGCCAGGCTCAACGCGGAGCCGGCGAGCAACGCGGCTGCCAGCAGCCGGCCGTGGCGCGCCGGACGGCGGGCAGGAAGGCACGGAATCGGATAACGCTGCACGGTGAACTCCATCCTGCGGGCGCTCGTACTACCCTGGTTGATCGCCTCAGATCAGGCTGCGCAGCCAGGAGCGGTCCAGGCTGACCTTGGCCCAGTGGCCCAGCGCGCAGCGGTCGGTCTGGTGCGTGCCGGTTGCGGGCAGGTCTGGCAGCGGCTTGTCGAGGCGGGCGATCAGGTACACCTCGTTCTTCTCGATCGGCGGGAACGGTACGAAGTAGCGTGCCTGGTCGCCGTCCGGCGCGCGCGGCAGGACTTCGGCCACCGAGCCCGGGACCGGCGCGGGTACGCCATCGACCTTCACCGTGACGCGCGCGCCCGGCAGCAGGTCCTTGCTCAGGCTGCGCGGGAACACCGCGACCACCCGGGGCTGGCTGCAGTTGGTCGTGCGCATCAGCGTGGCGCCGGCCGCGACGCGCGTGCCCGGGGGCGCCAGCACATCTTCCACCACACCGCCCGTATATGCCTTGATTTCCAGGTTGGAGACGCGCTCCAGCCGATCCTGTTCGGTGCTGACCATCTTGTCGACGGACTCGCCGTACTCCTGGAGCTGGGTGATCTCGGACTGCGTTTGGGCAATGCTGGCGCGCAGTTCGTCCTGGCGCTGCACCAACGCGCCGACGGCGCCGTCCGCGCTGCTCATGTAGACCTTGCTGCGCGCGGCCTCGCTGCTGCCGCGCGCGCTGTCCAGTTCCGCCTGGATGGCATCGCGCTGGCCGGACAGCACGGTCAGCTGGTTGCGCGACGCATCGGTATAGGCCTGGCTGACCGCGCCGGCCCACTGCATGGCCTGGTTGCGGTTGACCACGTCTTCCTGCTGGTCGATCTGCTGGCGTGCGACGGCCAGCTTCGCTTCAATGCCCTTCACGCGCGCAGCGTGTTCACGCTGGGCCGCTGACTGATAGCGCTGGATTTCCTGGCCAGTCGACGCCAGACGGGCCTGGTCCGAAGCCAGCTTGGCCTTGGCAGCCTCCAGGCGTGTCCGGTTGTCGAGTTGCTTGCCGGTCAGTTCCATCAGCAGCGCGCGGTCGAGGTTGGAGTTCTGCAGCGTCATCAGCGGCTCTCCGGCCGCGAAGGAGCCGCCCACGGCGACCGCCTGGCGGGTGATGACGCCTTCGACGGGCGTGGTCACGAGATTCACGGGGCTGTTGACGACGGCGCGTTCCGAGGACCGGTTGAACACCGGGGGAAACATCACCGACAGGATGACCCAGATGATGAAGGCGACCATGCCGTAGCTGGCCAGGCGCGGGGCGATCTGCCATAGCGGACGCAGGCCGATCTCGCGGCTTCGTCGGCGCACCAGCGCTTCTTCCTGCCGCATCAGGCGCGACTGCGGCATCTTCGACGGCAGCATGGTTTTCTTCGGGTCGGGCTTCTCGGGCTTCTTGTCCATGGCTTCCTCAGGCAAATAAAGGTGGTCCGCGCCGCCCCGGCAGGCACCGGGCAGCATGGGCAAGCGCTCTCCCCGCGCGTTGCCCACAGGCTGGCGCGCAAGCGCAGTCATCCCCCAAACACATTTTTTATGCATCGCGTCCCGGCGCATCGGCGCGGGACTGACCTGCGTATCGGACCGGGCAAGCCGGCCCTGGAGTTGCCCGCGTCATCACCGCAGTGAATCGTGCGAGTGAATCGTGCGAGCAGGAAGAGCGAGGCGCGAACGCCATTGATCCCCGGACATGCTGCATTGCCACGTTGTTGCCCGGAGCGTTTCAAGGCTATGCAAGTTGCCGCATGGATGCTGTAAGAATGTGTAAGGACTGCATGTCACACCACTTATCGCGGCGCAGATCGCCGGCACGATTCATGATGAACATCGCTTGCGCGGATGCGATGGGTATTTCATATCGACGGTCTGCGCGTTTCGCGCAATCGCGGCAAAATGCGAGGCTGGCACACTGCCGCGAATGCCATCAATCCGGACATCGATCCGCCAACCAGGAATCTTTCATGCCCGCAATTGCCACGCCCGACATGCCATACCGCCGCCTTGGCGCCAGCAACCTCAAGGTCTCGGCGCTGTGCCTGGGCACGATGATGTTTGCCGACCAGACCGACGAAGCCGAAGCGGCGCGCATTGTCGGCAGTGCGCGCGAGCATGGCGTCAACTTCATCGATACCGCGGACGTCTATAGCAAAGGCGCATCCGAGCAGATGGTCGGACGCCTGCTGCTGGCCGACCGGCACGACTGGATCCTTGCCACCAAACTGGGCAACCCCATGCAGCGTGGCCCCAACCATTCGCACTATTCGCGCGTGTGGATCCTGCGCGAAGTCGAGGATAGCCTGCGTCGGCTGGCGACCGATTATCTCGACATCCTGTACCTGCATCGGGACTACGCCGGCGAGAACCTCGAAGAAGCGGTGCGCGCGATGGGCGATCTCGTGCGCGCGGGCAAGATCCGCTACTGGGCCGTGTCGAACTTCCGCGGCTGGCGTATTGCCGAGATAGCACGGCTGTGCGACCAGCTCGGCGTGCCGCGCCCCGTGACCTGCCAGCCGTACTACAACCTGCTCAATCGCATGCCGGAAGTGGAAATCCTGCCGGCGTGCGAACACTACGGCCTCGGTGTGGTGCCGTACAGCCCGGTTGCGCGCGGCGTGCTCACCGGCAAGTACCAGCCGGGCCAGGCGCCCGCCACCGGCACGCGCGCGGGCCGCGCCGACCGCCGCATGATGGAGACCGAGTTCCGCGAGGAGTCGCTGCTCATCGCGCAACAGCTCAAGACGCATGCCGAGGCGCGCGGCCTCACGGCGGGGCAGTTCGCCACGGCCTGGGTGCTGGCCAATCCCATCATCTCGTCGGTGATAGCCGGGCCGCGCACGCTGGCGCAGTTCGAGGATTATTTCGGCGCGCTGAACGTGACCATCTCGCCGGAGGAAGAGACCCTGGTCGACAGCCTCGTCACGCCGGGCCATGCGTCGACACATGGCTACAACGATCCGAATTACCCGTTCGGCGGCCGGCCGGTACGCGTCGCCGAGGCGCCATCCGCCTGACGCCAGCGCGCAAGTGGACGATGCGTGGCCCGCCGCCGGCGATGCTTTGTGGCAACAGTCGCGCAACGCGCCACGCTCCTACAGCGCTGCGCGCCTGTTCCTACTAATATTCAGTTAAGGCGGGTTCGCGCAAGCGGCCCGCCGCCCTTGCACTCGGGACCGGCGTGAAGACCGCGCCGAGAGTGCCGGTAGAAGAACGGGATGGCCAAAACGTGGCACGACGTGGCTGGATCTTCGCTGGCTTGGCGGTCGCCCTCTGTGGGGGCGGCTATGTCGTTGTCAGCCTCATTTCCAATGAAGTGCGCAATTCGCAATGGCAGGCGCGTTATCTCGGGCGCTTTGCCAGCCAGCTGACCTACGAGGTGCAGCCTGGCGCCAGCGACAGCATCCGCTTCCCGCATTCCGGGCCGTACGACGACCGCATGGGCTATGGCCGCCTGCCGCTGTTTGCGCAGCGGCTTGGCAAGCACGGCTACGTGCCCGCGGAACAGGCACGCATGTCGCCCGAAATGGTGCGCCTGATGGATCAGGGCATCTTCCCGCCGTATCGTGAAAAGAACCAGGCCGGCCTGGTGCTGCGCGACTGCAATGGCATGACGCTGGCGTTCGAGCGTTATCCGCAGCGCCAGTACGACGACTTTGCCGCGGTGCCGCCGGTGCTGGTCAGCGCGCTGCTGTTCGTCGAGAACCAGGGACTGCTCAATCCCGAGTATCCGAGCATGAACCCCGCGCTGGACTGGAAGCGGCTGTCGCGCGCGGTGATCGATCGCGCCATCCGGCTGGCCGACCATTCGCATGATTCGCCGGGCGGCAGCACGCTCGCCACGCAGATCGAGAAGTACCGGCACTCGCCGGAAGGGCGCACCCAGTCGGTTCCCGAGAAATTCCGGCAGATGGCATCGGCATCGCTGCGCGCCTACCTGGACGGGCCTGATACCCAGCGGGCGCGCGAACGTATCGTGGTCGACTACCTCAATACGGTGCCGCTATCCGCGCGGGTCGGGTTCGGCGAGGTCAATGGCATCGGCGACGCGCTGTGGGTCTGGTACGGCGAGGACTTCGGCGAAGTCAATCGCCTGATGAAGCAGATGGACCCGCGCGCCCCGACCGCGCGCGAGGCGCAAGCCTTCAAGCGCGCGCTGTCGCTGGTGATCTCGCAGCGCCGCCCGTCCTATCACCTGCGCCGCGACGACACCAACCTCGACGCGCTCACCGGCAGCTACCTGCGCCTGCTGGCCACCAACGGCATCATCACGCCGGAACTGCGTGATGCCGCGCTGCAGCAGCCGCTGGACAAGGCCGCGCCGCCGGCGAAGCCGGAACAGCAGCCCTTCGTCACGCGCAAGGCGGTCAACCGTGTGCGGGCCGACATTGGCCGCCTGACCGGCGTGGACAGCCGGTACGACATGGATCGGCTGGACCTGACCGCGGACAGCACCATCAACCGCGAGGCCCAGCGCGTGGTCACGGATACGCTCCTGAACATGAGCGACAAGAACGTCGCACACGCCATGGGGCTGTACGGCCACAATCTGCTGCGCGAGCAGGACGATCCGTCCAAGCTGATGGCGAGCTTCACACTGTTCGAGCGCGTCGGCAATGCCAGCGTGGTGCGCGTGCAGGCCGACAACATCAACCAGCCGTTCGACATCAACAGCGGTGCCCGCCTGAATCTGGGCTCGACCTCCAAGCTGCGCACCCTGGTCACGTACCTGGAGATACTCACTGAACTGCATGCGCGCTATGCCGGCATGAGCAAGGAACAACTGGCTGGCATCAAAGTGGCCAAGCCGGACGCCCTGAGCCGCTGGGCGATCGATTACCTGTCCAAGGCGCGCACGCCGCAAGACCGCACGCTGGCGGCCATGCTCGATGCCGCTATGGAACGCAAGTATTCGGGCAGCCCTGGCGAGGGCTTCTATACCGGCGGCGGGCTGCAGAGCTTCACCAACTTCGAGCGCTGGGAGGGCGAGCGCATCATGACCGTGCGCGTGGGCTTCCAGCACTCGGTCAACCTGGTGTTCATCCGCATGATGCGCGACATCGTGCGCTATGAGCTGTTCCACGGCAACGTGGACATGAGCGACATCTTCGAAGACCGCAACTCGCCCGAACGGCGCGTCTACCTGGAGCGCTTTGCCGACCAGGAGGGCAGCGCCTACATGACCGGCTTCTACCAGCGCTACCGCGGCAAGGACGCCGACCAGCGCCTGGCGACGCTGCTGAGCCGCGTGCGCGTGAGCACGCCGCACTATACGGCGGTGCGCATGTCGGTGACGCTGCTCAGCGTGCGCCCGGACCTGGACGAGGAAAGCTTCGAGCGCATCATGCGCTCGCACATGACGGCCAGACAACTCGCCGGCGAGGACCTGCCGGCGCTGTACAGCAAGTACGGCCACGACAAGTTCAACCTCAATGACCGCGGCTACCTGTCCCGCGTCCATCCGCTCGAACTATGGATGGTCGAATACATGGGCACGAACCCGGACGCCACGCTGGCGCAGATCCTGCACGACAGCAAGGATCAGCGCCAGTACGTGTACCGCTGGCTGTTCCGCTCGCACAGCAAGTACGGGCAGGACAACCGCATCCGCACGCTGCTGGAACAGGAGGCCTTCCAGCGCATCGCCAAGCGCTGGCAGCGGCTTGGCTACCCGTTCGATTCGCTGACGCCATCCTATGCCACCGCGATCGGTGCGTCGGGCGACCGCCCGGCCGCGCTCGCGGAACTGGCGGGCATCATCCTGAGCGGCGGCATGGCAACGCAGACCGCGACCGTGCGCAGCCTGGACTTCGCCGCGAACACGCCGTATGCGAGCCGCTTCGTGCTGCAGCCGGAGCCGGGCAAACGGCTGTTGCCGACCGAGATAACGGACCTGGTGCGGCGCTCGATGCTGGATGTGGTGGAGCGCGGCACGGCCAAGTCGATTGCCGGCGCCTTCGTGGCGCCGGGCAAGGGCGGCGCGCCGATTCCGATCGCCGGCAAGACCGGCACCGGCGACCAGCGCTTCCAGACCTATGGCCCCGGCGGGCGGCTGATCTCGTCGCGTTCGGTGAACCGCTCGGCCACGTTCGTATTCACGCTCGGCGAGCGTTTCTTTGGCACGGTGACCCTCAATGTGACCGAGCCTTATGCCGGGCGCTACAGCTTCACCAGCGCGCTGGCGGTGCGGGTGCTGCGCTACCTCGCGCCGCAGGTGGCGTCGATGGCCATGCCGGGCGGCGACCAGGCGCTGCTGCGCTGCCGTGACTGGCCGCAGGAGATCCGCCTGCCGCGGACCGAGGCCCAGGCGCCGCCGCCGGAGGGCGCCACGGCCTCGGCGGACGTCATGAAGGTGGATCAGCCTTTGCGGCGCACCATGCCGTAAAGCACGAGCAGCACGATCGCGCCGAGCACCGACGCGATCCAGCCGGCGGGTTGGCCCGGCTGGTACCAGCCCAGCCCGCGGCCCACGAACCCCGCCGCCACCGAGCCCAGTATGCCCAGCAGGATCGTCATGATCCAGCCCATTTTGTCGTCGCCGGGCTTGATGGCCCGCGCGATCAGTCCCACGATAAGGCCAACGAACACGGTGCCTAGGAATGCCATCATGATGTGCTCCTGCGCGTGTAAGGGATCGAGGCGGGTGGTCGGTCGCCGACGCTGTCCGCTGCGATCCATGATACACGCGGCCACGGCAGGTGGCATGGCCGCGCCGGCTGGCCGGGCGCTCAGCCGCCGGCCAGCCTGAACTGCCCCACGGCGTGGTGCAGCGCGGCGGCCTGGTCTTCCAGCGACGCCGCGGCGGCGGCGGCTTCTTCGACCAGCGCGGCGTTCTGCTGCGCCATCTGGTCCATCTGCGACACCGCCTGGTTGACCTGCTCGATGCCTCCGGTCTGTTCCTCGGTGGCGGCCCGCATTTCGCCCATCAGGTCGGTGACGCGCTTGACCGCCTCGACGATCTCGTCCATGGCCTTGCCGGCGCCTTCCACCAGCACCGCACCGTCTTCCACGCGCTGCGCCGAGTTGCCGATCAGCGCCTTGATCTCCTTGGCCGCGGTGGCGCTGCGCTGCGCCAGCGTGCGCACCTCGCCGGCCACCACGGCGAAGCCGCGGCCCTGTTCGCCGGCGCGCGCCGCTTCCACCGCGGCGTTCAGCGCCAGGATATTGGTCTGGAACGCAATGCCCTCGATCACGGCAATGATGTCGACCACCTTGCCGGACGCTGCCTTGATGTCGCCCATGGTCGTCACTACCTGGCTGACGATGCCGCCGCCGCGCACGGCGATCTCCGACGCGCCTTCGGCCAGGCGGCTGGCCTGGCGGGCATTGTCGGCGCTCTGGCGCACGGTGCTGGTGAGCTGCTCCATGCTGGCCGCGGTTTCCTGCAGCGAGGCCGCCTGTTCCTCGCTGCGGCGCGACAGGTCGGAATTCCCGGCGGCAATCTGCTTGGCCGCGCCGGCGATCGAGTCAGCCGAGCCGCGGATGCTGCCGATCGCGCCGGTCAGGCGCGACTGCATCTGCTGCATGGCGTACAGCACGCTGTGCTCGTCACCCGGACGCACCTCGACCGCGGTGGCCAGGTTGCCCTCGGCGATGCGCGCGGCGATCTGCGACGTGAGCGCCGGCTCGCCGCCGAGCTGCTTCTGCAGGCTGCCGGCCACGCGCAGCATGACCAGCGTCATCAGCGCTCCCACGCCAAGCAACAGGCCGAGCGCCTGGTACAGCGAGAGGCGGAACTCGGCGCGGATGTCGTCCAGGTACAGACCGGCGACGAAGTTCCATTCCCATGGCCGGAAGTTGGCCACGTAGCTGAGCTTGGGCTGCGGTTCCTCGGCGCCGGGCTTGGCCCACAGGTATTCGACGAAGCCCTTGCCCGGACCCTTGCCGATGTCGGCCATCTCGCGGAAGAGATAGGTGCCGTTGGCGTCCTTCGTGTCCTCCATCTTCTTGCCGTTCATCTCGGGCTTGAACGGATGCATCAGCACTTCGGTGTCGGTGCGCATCAGCGTGAAGTAGCCGTCGGCGCCGAAGCGCATGGCGCGCACGCGTTCCACCGCCTGCTGCTGGGCTTCGGCCAGAGTCATCTTGCCGGCTTTTGCCAGGGCTTCGTAGCCGGCGACCACCGAGATGGCAGTCTCGGTGACGTGGACCAGGTCCAGGCGGCGCTCCTCCATGCGCAGCGCGCGCATCTGCCAAGCATTCCACAGCGTGATGCCGAGCAGGCACACCCAGCTCAGCACCAATGGCAGCAAGAGCTTCTTCCTCAGACTCATGTTTTGCAGCATTTCCTTCCTTCCTCCATATGCTCGGTGTAGTCGGACTTTTGGCGTCCGTCACCGCCATATCGGCGACCCCGTGCCTAACTTAATTGGGGTAAAACCTCCATGGACCCGGAAGGTCTATTCGGCTTGTCGGATAAGTGCGTGCATCGTCACGAAGTCGGACACGGCCTTCGCCTACAATCTGCGGCGGTCCGCTGCGTGCGGAGCGCAAACAGCCCCGGCAAGGAGAAGGCATGGCAGCAACGCCGCGCAACCAGATGACGCAACCCGACGCGATCGACAGCAGCGAAGGAGGCAGCAAGGAAGGCGATAGCGGTACGCACCATCACGGTGCTCTGTCGGTCTTCCTGGTGTTCCTTCGGCTGGGGCTGACCTCGTTTGGCGGGCCGGTGGCGCACCTGGCGTACTTCCGCGAGGAGTTCGTCACGCGCCGGCGCTGGATGAGCGAGCGCGCCTACGCCGATCTCGTTGGCCTGTGCCAGTTCCTGCCCGGCCCGGCCAGCAGCCAGGTGGGGCTGGCGCTCGGGCTGTCGCGCGCCGGCTATGCTGGCGCGCTCGCGGCATGGACAGGCTTCACGCTGCCATCCGCGGTGGCCATGATCCTGTTCGCGCAAGGATTGTCGGCCTGGGGGACCGGCGTGCCGGCGGGGCTGCTGC
Organism: Cupriavidus sp. 22TCCZM01-5; assembly: GCF_057798915.1. Classification (NCBI taxonomy): domain Bacteria; kingdom Pseudomonadati; phylum Pseudomonadota; class Betaproteobacteria; order Burkholderiales; family Burkholderiaceae; genus Cupriavidus; species Cupriavidus sp. 22TCCZM01-5. The sequence continues at coordinate 2,889 of NZ_JBYOJR010000055.1, read as the reverse complement.
ATGGTCTCAAGCTGGTGGCCGTGGCCGTGGTGGCGCAGGCGTTCTGGGGCATGGCGCGCAGCCTGTGCCCGGACACGCTGCGCGTGACCATCATGGCGGTGGCAGCGTGCCTGGCCGTGGCGGTGCCGGGGCCGTGGATCCAGGTCGCGGTCATTGCCGTGACGGCGATCGCCGGCCTCGTGCTGATCCGCCCGCAAGCGGAGCGCGCGCATGATCCGTTGCCGATGCCCGTGAGCCACCGCGCGGGGCTTGCCGCCCTGGTGCTCTTTGCCGTGCTGATGGCCGGCCTGCCGCTGCTTGCGCGGCACGCCGGCGCGGGCGGCTTGCCGATGTTCGACGCGTTCTTCCGTGCCGGTGCGCTGGTGTTCGGCGGCGGCCACGTGGTGCTGCCCCTGCTCGACGCGGCCGTAATCCCCACGGGATGGGTCGGACGCGATGCCTTCCTGGCCGGCTACGGCGTGGTGCAGGCCATGCCTGGCCCGCTGTTCACGTTCGCCGCCTTTCTTGGGGCTGCCATGCACATCGAGCCGTCCGGGTGGGCCGGCGGGCTGCTGTGCCTCGTGGCGATCTTCCTGCCCGGCATGTTGCTCGTGGTTGGCGTACTGCCGTTCTGGGAAAGCCTGCGCGGGAGCCTGCGCGCCCAGGCGGCGCTGGGTGGCGTGAATGCCGGCGTGGTCGGCCTGCTGCTGGCCGCGCTGTACCAGCCGGTCTGGACCAGCGCGGTCCATGCGCCGCTAGATTTCGGGCTGGCCGTGGTCGCGCTGGTGGCACTGGTGTTCTGGCGGCTGCCGCCGTGGCTGGTGGTGGCGGTGGCCGCGGTGGCCGGGTGGGCGACGGGGCTGTAGCAGCTGCCCGCTATCGCTCGGGCTCGACGCGCCGGAACGCGCGTAACAGGGCCAGGTCATAGCCGATCTTGAGCACGCCGCAGGCCACCAGCGGGGCTGCGGCCCAGCCCGTTGCCAGCATCGCCCCGGCCAGGGTGGGGCCGAGCGCCGCGGCCAGGCTTCTCGGCACCGCCGTGATGCTGGCGGCCGCCGGGCGTTCGGGCGGCGTCACCACGGCCATCACGTAGGCGGTGCGGGTCGGCACATCCATCTGGGACAGCGCGCTGCGCACCAGCAACAGGATCAGCGCAGGCAAAAGTGCTGGGGCCATGGCCGCGGCAATCAGGCACAGGCTCGACGGGATATGCGTGAACACCATGGTGTTCAGCAGGCCGAAGCGGCGCGCCACCGGCACGGCCACGAGTTGCGAGCCCGCCGACAACAGCCCGGCCCAGAAGAAGAACCGGCCCGCGTCGCCTGGCGACAGGCCGAAGCGTTGCATCAGCCAGAGCGACAGCAAGGCATTGACCACCAGCCCGCCGGCAAAGGCATCCACGCTGAACAACAGCGCCAGGCGCATGACGATGCCGCGCGATGCGCCCAGCGGCACGCGTGTGGCATCCGCATGCGGGTCGCGTGCGGGCAGGCGGGCATAGAGCCACCACAACGCGCCGCCCGCCAACGCGTATAGCACGAACATCGCGCGCATGGCGCCGAGTGGCGCCAGCATGCCGCGCGCTGTGGCCCACCCCGGCAGCGCTGCCGCCAGCGCGCCGAAGGCCGATGCCAGCGAACCGCTCAGGCTGTAGCGCGCAAACAGTGCGGTGCGCGCCTGCGGGCCGGCCGCATCCGCCAGGCGCGCATGTTCGAGCGGCAGGAACAGGCTGACATCGCCGGAGCCGGGATTGATGGTGCCGACGAAGGCGACGATGACCAGGGGCCACAGCGACGAGAGCCCGGCAAAGCCGATGCCGGTCGCCACCATCAGTGCCGCGGCCAGCGTCAGCATGCGCCGCAACGGATAGCGGTGCCCGAGCATGCCGACCAGGATCGTCGCGAGCGCGGACCCTGCCAGCGTGGCGCTGCCGATCAGGCCGACGGCGAGTGGGTCGAAGCCGAGCGCCAGCAGATACGCCGGCAGCAGGACGGCGACAAAGCCATCGCAGATGCCGCGCAGGGCGCGGCCCGCCAGCAGCGTGATGGCTACCGGATCGGCACCCGGCGGCAGGATGATGCTGGCGAGCCCGGTGCGCATCGGCGTAAGTCTTGGTCGTTCATGGACCGATGGTAGGACTGCCATCGGTGTGTCTTCAATACTGCAGCGATCTCTACAAAACCCGGTGTGTCAGGTTTTTTTGGTTCTTCGCGATTGCGGGAAGGGGGAAGGGTTGGGTTTGTCGTGCTTGGCGGGCGCCGCTGTTTCGCCGGCGTAGCCGGCGAGTCACTTCTTGTCCGAGCGACAATAAGTAACCAAAAAGCGCGTCGCCTGGCGGCTGGCCATCAACGAGGCGCTCCTTGTGTTCGAAGGGCTTTGGTCTCGCGATGCTTGGTTGCCCGTTCGAGCCTGCTACGCATTGATTCAGAACCAGTGCCTGCGATAGCCGGCTCTTGTACGATCCCCATGTAGGGGTCGGGTACAGCGTTCCAAGAGCGTCAGTGGTGGGACGCCTACGGCTGCGCTGCGCGCACGTCCTAGTCGGTGTGCGCGGGGCATCATCGTCGCCAGTGCCAACGGTTCAGTTTCTGCTTCGCTGCGGCGCGGTTTGCCTGCGGCCTGGGTGCTCAGACTAGGGCTCTGCGCGTAGCGCAGCCGAAGGCGATTACACGATGTCGGTAGCAGGAGGGACCACGGACAGTTTCGGGGCTCGTTCAATCAGCGCTCTAATCCTGCCCACGGACGCGCACCACGCGGCAGGCGGCCAAGCACACTCTGAAGCCCATCCCCGTACAACACCCGCAGCACACTACGATCAATATTCGCCCGCTAGGGCAAGTAAACGCGCTTTTTGGTTACTTTTTGTCGCTCGGACAAAAAGTGACTCGCCGGCTACGCCGGCGAAACAGC
>NZ_JBYOJR010000054.1:0-32985 GCF_057798915.1 Cupriavidus sp. 22TCCZM01-5 | reverse complement strand
CATGGTGGCCATGGCCAGTTGATGGGCCCGGATGGTGGGCAGGTCGACCAGGATGGCTTCGACTGAGGTGATCGTGGCTGTCATACCTATGTACTGCTGAAGAGGATTGTTGAGGAAGTATGAAGCTTGACGCAGGCTGCGTCCAAGACCGATGATGTCTCAATCAATACCCTACAGGTATGCCAATGGAATTACGACACCTGCGCTATTTCCAGGTTGTGGCCCAGGAACTCAATGTCACGCGCGCCGCCGAGCGCCTGCATATGGCGCAGCCGCCGCTTTCGCGACAGATCCGGCAGCTTGAGGACGAGGTCGGCGTGGCGCTGTTCGACCGCGTGGGGCGCGGACTGCGGCTCACCGAAGCGGGCCGCTTCCTGCTGGAACAGACCATGCAACTGACCCAGCGGCTGGAAGAAACCATCGAGAGCACGCGCCGCATTGGCCGGCAGGACAAGCGCTGGTTCGGTATCGGCTTCGTGCCGTCGGTCTTGTATGGGGTGCTACCCGAGCTGATCCGCGAACTGCGTGGGTCGGAACAGCAGGTGGAAGTCGGGCTTGCCGAGATGATCACGGTCGAGCAGGTGGAGGCGCTCAAGTCCGGCCGCATCGACCTGGGCTTCGGCCGCATAGCCATCAACGACCCGGCGATTCGCCAGGTGGTGGTGATGGCCGAGCCGCTGGTGGCGGCGGTGCCAGCCAGCCAGCCGCCGCCGGCCCAGGCCACGCTGACACCGCAGGGCCTGGCGACGCGCCCGTTCATTCTGTACCCGGCGCGGCCACGGCCGAGTTATGCCGATCACCTGCTGTCGCTGTTTCGCGCGCAGGGGCTGCAGTTGCGCGTGGCTCAGGAAGCCAACGAACTGCAGACCGCGCTGGGGCTGGTCGCGGCCGGTGTCGGCATGACGCTGGTACCGGCATCGATCCAGCGCCTGCATCGTGACGATGTCCGCTATTGCCCGATCGATGCGCCGGGGTTCGTGTCCCCGGTCATCATGAGCTATCGCGTTGGCGACAGCTCTCCGTTCCTGGCCCAGGCGGTAGCCTGGGTCATGCGGCAAGCGCAGTGACGACCGCCGCGAGTGGCGGCATTCAGCCCTGCGCGCGGCGCTGCCGCACCAGCCGGTTGGCCACGCTGATCACCGCCTGCACCGAGGCTTCGACAATGTTGTGGCTCATGCCGACGCCAAAGCCCGCACCGGGCACGCCCTCCAGCGCGGCTTCGACGATGGCCATGGCCTGTGCGTCGGCGCCGCCGCCGGTGGCGCGCTCTTCGTAGGCATCAATGCGCATGCGCAGATCGAGCGCGTGCACCGTGGCCGCGATCGGGCCATTGCCCTTGCCGTGCAGCGTCTTGCGCACGCCATCCACGCTCACCTCCAGCGCGATGCCCTCCCCGCTCTCGTCGAGCTTGTAGGCGTGATAGACGATGCCCGGACCCGCTGCGTCGGAAGTCAGGTAGGTCTGCCGGAACAGCTTCCAGAGTTCCGGGCCGCTGATCTCGGTCTCGCTGGCGTCGGTAGCCCGCTGCACGACCGCACTGAACTCCACCTGCATGCGGCGCGGCATGACCACGCCGTGCTCGCATTCGAGCATGAATGCAATGCCGCCCTTGCCGGACTGGCTGTTGACGCGGATCACGCTGTCATAGGTGCGGCCAAGATCGGCCGGATCGATCGGCAGGTAAGGCACTTCCCACACGCCGTTCGGGTCCTGCGCGGCGAACCCCTTCTTGATGGCGTCCTGGTGCGAACCCGAGAACGCTGTAAAGACCAAATCGCCGGCATACGGATGACGCGGGTGCACGGGGATCGACGTGCATTCCTCGGCAATGCGCGCCACGGCGTTGATATCCGAGAAATCGAGCCCCGGGTGTACGCCCTGCGTGTACAGGTTCAAGGCAAGCGTGACGATGTCCACGTTGCCGCAGCGCTCGCCATTGCCGAACAGGCAGCCTTCCACGCGGTCGGCGCCCGCCATCATCGCAAACTCGGCCGCCGCGACACCGGTGCCGCGATCATTGTGCGGATGCACCGACAGCACGATATGCTCGCGCGGCACCAGGCGGCGGTGCATCCACTCGATCTGGTCGGCGAAGACATTGGCCGTGGCGTTTTCGACGGTGGTCGGCAGGTTAATGATCACGCGACGGTCCGCACCGATGGCCCAGGCCTCGATGGCGGTGTGGCACGCCTGCAGCGAGACCTCGAGTTCGGCCGCGCTGAAGGTCTCGGGCGAATACTGCAACGTCCACTTCGTTTCCGGATGCTGGTCGGTCAGCTGCTTCAGGTAGCCGATGTGATGGCGTACGAGCCCCATCACTTCCGGCACGCTCATGTCGAACACGATGCGGCGCCAGGCCGGTGCGATCGCGTTGTACACGTGCACGATCGCCCTGGGCGCGCCCTTCAGTGCCTCTACCGTGCGCGCGATCAGTTCCTCGCGCGACTGGGTGATGACCATGATGGTCACATCGTCGGGGATCAGGTTCTCGTCGATCAGCCGGCGGATGAAGTCGAAATCGGTCTGCGATGCGGACGGGAAACCGACTTCGATTTCCTTGAAACCGATGCGCACGAGTTCCTGGAACAGGCGCATCTTGCGCTCGCCGTTCATCGGCTCGAACAGCGCCTGGTTGCCGTCGCGCAGATCGGTCGACAGCCACACGGGCGCGCTGGCAATCGTGCGGTTCGGCCAGGTGCGGTCGGTGAGGCCGACGGGCGGGAACGGTTGGTACTTGGCGGAGGGCTGGGCAATCATCATGGTCCACGAATCCGGGTGCCGGACGGTCCGCTGCGGGCCGTGCCGGGGTCAATCAGGCAAAAGACGATGCGACTTCCCCTGCAGCCCTTCGCATGGCGAAGGCTGGTTCGTGGGCCGGGGTCAGGGGGAAATCAGGAAGCGCGCAGCGAATCGGTCGATTCAGGCGCCAGAGGACTCAAGCAAGCGGACCCCGGCCGAGCACTAGGGCTAGGCGGCGCAGGGATAGAGAGATGAGGCGCTTGCGAGACATGCGATGGATTTTAGCAGAGGCTTTGCGAAAACGTGAACGAAAATTTCCCGCCCCACGGCGCCCTGCAACGCGCCTGCGGCGTAGTCACCCGACGATGGGCTTCGCCATCTCCGTCGTCGCGCTCCAGCCCATGCGGGCATAGAGCGGTTGCCCCATTTCCGTGGCGTGGAGAATCGCAAAGGCGATCCCGCGGCGCGCGAACTCGGCCTCGGCGCGCGTCATCAGCGCCTGCCCGAGGCCACGCTGCCGGTGCGCGGGCTCGACATAGAGATTGAGGATGTAGCCGCGCTTGTCCTGCAGCGGATGGGCCGGATGCGGCGGCCATTCGATCACCATCAGGCCGATGCCGGCAAGCGGCGTGCCGCCCTCCTCCATGATCCAGCCGAAGTAGCTGCCGTCTGCCAGCCTTGGGCGCAGCCAGTCGCGGAACGGTCCCTGCATCGCTCCAAGGGTCGACGCGTCGCGGCCCGCTTCACGGAACATCGCCTCACGGTGGCGGCATACCAGTTCCAGGTCATCGATGCACAGCGGCCGGCATTCCATGGCGCAAGGGACTCCCGAGGTGGCTTGGACAATGCCAGAGGGTAGCGCAAACCGGTGCCCGGCCTCAATCCGCCCAGATCCGCAGTTCATGCTCTCCGGAACGCGCCGCATGGGTGCCGAACGCACTGCCTTCCCGACACAGCATCTGCTGCAACCAGTCCCGGTCGGCTTGCGGCGCATAGCCTAGCCGGAATTGCTTGCGCTTGAGCGGCACCAGCCGCAGGTCGGAAGCGCCGCCCGCGAAATCGAGCGCAACGAAAATCATCAACGCGAGATCGGGACGATAGGCCTCGTAGCCGCCGATCCCCTCATAGTCGTTGATGAAATCGCCGCAGCCATAGAGGATCGGCCTGCCCGCATGCAGTTCGATGGCAATCGGGTGATGCGACGAATGGCCGTGCACGACATCCACGCCGGCCTCGTCGATCAGCGCCCGCGCGAACCGGCGCCGCTCGGGCTCCACCTCGTACCCCCAGTTCGGCCCCCAGTGGATCGACACCACGACCACGTCACCATCACGGCGCTGCGCGCCGATCCGCTCGCGAAGGCGCGCGAGGCTCGCGGCGGAGCAATCGTGCAACAGGGCAACACCGGGGCGGCTGCTGGTCGCTTCCCAGCTGGAGGGCGTCCCTGCACTGGCCATCGCGAACGCGAACACCAGCACACGGTTGCCATGTGGACCGGCAAGCGCGGCAGGTTGCGCCGCCTCGTGTTCGTTGTGCCCTGCACCGGCCACGGCGATCCCCGCCGCCTGCAGGGTTGCCACGGTTTCCTCCATGCCCGCGCGCCCCCAGTCCAGCACGTGGTTGTTGGCCAGCACCGCGCAATCCACGCGGGCGGCGCCAAGACAGGTGATGTTCGCGGGATGCATCCGGTAGTGGATCCCCTTGCCGGGCCAGGCGTCGTCACGGGTGGTAACGGCGCTTTCCAGATTGACAATGCGTACGTCGGGGCGATGACGCTCGAGCTCGGTCAGTGCGTCCCCCCAGATATAGGCCGGCGATACCGGCCGCGCGATCGCGCCGTTCCTGCGCTCGGCAAGCTCGACGTACTCGATGGCGGAACGGACATACGATTCGTGCAGCCGTGGATTGCTCGGTGTCGGCAGGATCTGGTCGATGCCGCGTCCGGTCATCACATCGCCGCACAGGAACAAACGGATTGCGTTCATCTGCCGCCCCCGCGCGAAACTCCGGTGCCGGCCGCCAGACGCAGGACATCGCGCAAGGGGCCTCGCCGGGACCAAGCCTCTTTGCGCTCACTCGCCGCTCTACGCGACCGGCGGCCTGTCTGCATGGTAACGCCGCCAGCCGGGCGTCTTCCAGCGTTGGTGTCAACCGAGGCCGGAAAGCGCAATGCGCGCCGCGCCGGCGATCGTCTCGTTGCTCCACTTCGCATCGGGCACGGCTTGCGTGAAGTAGACGGCAATGACGATGGGTGCACCGGCCGGCGGCCACAGCACGGCGATATCGTTGGTGGTGCCGTAGTCGCCGCTGCCGGTCTTGTCGCCGATCTGCCAGCCCGCGGGCATGGCCGCCTGGATCCGCGCGGCGCCGGTCGTGTTGCCGCGCAGCCAGGCCTGGAGCTGGCTGCGCTGTGCGGCGGGCAAGGCCTGGTCCAATGCCAGCGCCTGCAGGCTCGCTGCCATGTCCGCCGGCGTCGAGGTATCGCGCGGATCGCCGGGAATGGCGGTGTTCAGTTCGGTTTCCCAGCGATCCAGCCGGAAAGACTGGTTGCCGATGGCCCGGGCAAACGCCGTAACGCCCGCCGGTCCGCCGATACGGCGCATCAGCAGGTTTGCCGCGCCGTTGTCGCTGTACTGGATTGCGGCGGCGCACAGCTGCCCTACCGTCATGCCGTCCGCGACATGCTTCTCCGTGATCGGGGAATAGGCCACGAGATCCTGGCGCGTATAGCGGACATGCTCTTCGAGCAGGCCTGCCGTGGCGGCGCTGCGCTGCAGGATGGCGCCGGCCAGGATCGCCTTGAACGTACTGCACACGGGGAAGCGCTCCTCGGCACGGTGCCGTACCTGGCGGCCGTCGCCAGTGTGGCGCGCGAACACGCCAAGGCGGCCCCCGGCGCGGCGTTCCAGCGCGGCCAGCTCCTCGCCCGCGTCGGACGCAGGAGAGCGCGCAGGGCCGGCGCATGCGGAAGCAAACGGAGCCGCCGCGGCGGCCAGGAGCAAGGTACGACGGGATCTCGATGGGACCATGGACAGCAACAGTGGAAGTCGGCCGGCCATTCTAACCGCCCGCCGCTCGCCGGCTTCCGCGCCATCGGCCGGCGCGTCCGGCTCGGCCTGCTCGCGCCCCGGCCCACGAGCCTCCACGCGTGCGCCGATCGACTGGAAGCTGACGCTGGATGGCAGCCGTGGCGGCGCCGCGGTCATGTTGTGCAACAAGGGCTGAATACCTGCGTCGGGCAATACCGCGTCAGGGGTGGCGCCCCCTGTCTTGTACCGTTGGAACATTCTTAATGCAGGTATGAAAACATTAACTTCATGGCCTGGTCCCGCCGCGGCGACAATGCCCGGTAACTCGAAAACCAAATCCAGCACGATCCAGACGTCCCGATACGCCATGCCCCGGCCCGCCCGGCCGGCAACTGAGGACCGAACATGCCAGACATGCCAGCCCGCCCCCCGCGCCGCCCACTGTCGCCCTGTCCGCTCGTGGCAGCATTGGCCACCTGCCTGGGGGCCGCCTGGGCGCCGGCGCAGGCCACCGAGGGCGGCCTGGGCCGGCCGGTTACGGGTACCAGCGTGCTTCCCAATGCCGGCATCGTCGCGCCGGAGCCGATTACAGTGGTCAACTTTGGCGAGATCTACCTGAACGGATCGATCGGCGGTGGCCGGCAGGTGCCGGTTGTCGGCCAGACCTCGCTGGGCATCGACGCGGAGGTCGCGTTCACGCTGGCCACCATCATGAAAGTCTGGGACACCGGCCCTGGCGCGTGGAACTTCGCCTCCAGCTTCACCCTGCCCTATGTCTGGACGCAGGTCGGCGCCACGTTCAGCGCCGGCCGCCTGCAGGGGCGCACGGAAGACAGGGCGTCCAACCTGTTCGATATCACGTTCACGCCGCTGATCGCGGGCTACCACTTTTCCCAGACGGCCCACATGGCGGTCAGCCTGAACATCTGGGCGCCGACCGGGCAGTATGACAAGAACGCGCTGGCCAATCCCAGCCTGAACAACTGGACCTTCATCCCGCAGGTCGCCTTTACCAAGCTGCTGCCCGAGCACGGCCTGGAATTCGACGCGGTGGCGGGCATCCAGTTCTACACGCGCAACAACGACACCGACTACCAGAACGCACCGCTGTTCACGCTCGACGCCATGGTGCTCAAGCGCTTAGCCAATGGCTTCGGCGCGGGCCTGGTGGCGGGCACCACGCAGCAGCTCGGCGGCGACAGCGGCCCGGTCGCCGACCGGCTCAACGGCTTCCGCGGCCATGACTGGGCGCTGGGACCGATCGTGACCTATGACACCAAGGTGGGCGCCAAGAGCAAGCTGTCGCTCGGCCTGCGCTGGGTCCCCACCGTGGCGAGCAAGAACCGCATCGACAGCACCAGGACGTTCATGGGGACCGCGACGCTGGTGTTCTGAATTCGGCGGCAGCCGGCCCGGGCGGCCGGCTCCTGTGTATCCTTGAGGGCTGGCGGGCCGGCGCGGCATATCCGCGCCGGCCAGTCTGTCATTCGAGGATCAGAGGAGACACATACCGATGAGCGACGCGCTTTGTTTCTGTCCGCCGTCGAACTACAGGGCCGTATCCGGCGCAAGGAGGTATCGCCGGTGGAAGTGGTTCGGGCCGTACTGGAACGCGCCGACCGCCTGCAGCCCGAGCTGAACTGCCTGATCACCGTGTGCGCCGACGAGGCGCTGGCGGCGGCCCGCGCCGCCGAACAGGCGGTGATGGACGGCCGGCCGCTGGGGCCGCTTCATGGCATTCCCTTCACCGTCAAGGACATCGTCAATACGCGCGGCGTGCGCACCACCTTCGGCGCCGTGCCCCTGCGCGACAACGTGCCGGCCGAGGATGCGGTGGCCGTCAGCCGCCTGCGTGACCGGGGCGCCATCCTGGTCGGCAAGACCACTACGCCCGAGTTCGGCTCCAAGTGCCTGACCGATTCCCCGTTGTTCGGGCGCACCCGCAATGCGTGGAGCGCGCAGCGCACCAGCGGAGGCTCCAGCGGCGGCGCCGCGGTGGCCGTGGCCGCCGGCATCGCCCCGCTGGCGGTGGCGACCGACGGCGGCGGTTCCACGCGCATTCCGGCGGCCTGCAATGGCGTGGTCGGCATCAAGCAGACCCAGGGCGTGATCCCGCACAGCCAGGCGCAGGACCTGTTCGGCAACCAGACCTATGTCACGCCGACCACGCGCACCGTCGCCGACACGGGCCTGATGATGCAGGCCATGGCGGGCGAGCACCCGTGCGATCCGTGGTCCATCGGCATCCCGATGCCGGACTATGCCGATGCCGCGCAGCCGCGCGGCGACCTGCGCGGCCAGCGCATTCTGTATTGCCTGGCGCCGCCGGACCGGCCGATCTCCGCCGATGTCGCCAGTGCGTTCGAGGCGAGCCTGCAGAAGCTGGCAGAGCTTGGCGCGGAGCTGGAACCCTTTTCCGGCGAAGGCTTCGACGTGGAGCCGATCTGGCGCGCGATCAACCACACAGTCTGGCGCACGCGCTTCGCCGATATCGTCGCCAGGCATGGCAACGAACTCAGCCCCACCTTTGTCCGCCAGGTGGAGTCGGCCGCGCACTTCAGCGGCGTGGAATACCAGCAGGCCATGTTCGAGCGCTCCCGGCTGTTCCAGCGCGTGCAGGCGCTGCTGCAGCGCGGCGACCTGCTGGCCATGCCCACGCTGACGCGCACCGCGTTGCCGATCGGCCAGGACCTGTTCGGCACCATCGATATCGACGGCACGGCGTACGAGAACGTCCGCGCCCACTGGTTCCCGTGGACCATGCCGTTCAATATGACGGGCCACCCGGCCATCAGCCTGCCCTGCGGGTTCGGCCAGGACGGGCTGCCGATCGGCTTCCAGCTCGTGGGCCAGTTCCGCGGCGATGCGGAACTGCTGCGCGTGGCGGCCCTGTTTGAAGCCGCCCACGGCCTGACCAGCCAGTGGCCGGCGCTGCCATGACTGTCCGCCAGGCCACGTGTCCCCTGCCCCCAACTCTTCGCAAGCCAGCCGCCTCACTGCCATGTCCCAAGCCTCACGCCGTAAGTTCTCGCTCTCCCTTCTGGCGCTGTCCGCCATGGCCATCGACACGGCCATTCCTGCCGGTTCCGCACGCGCCGCGGACAGCGCCGAGCCCATGCATATCATCGTCGGCTACGCACCGGGCGGTGCCGCCGACAGCCTGGCTCGCCTCTATGCCGAGCAGCTGCGCCAGGACGGCCACGGCACCGTCATCGTGGAAAACCGTCCCGGCGCCTCGGCGCGGCTTGCGCTGGACTACGTCAAGCGCTCCAGGCCCGACGGCAAGACCGTGTTCATCGGGCCGTCGCCGCTGTTCACCATCTTCCCGCTGACCTACAAGAAGCTCTCGTATGACGCGGACAAGGACCTGGTCCCGGCCGCCGTGCTGACCGATGTGCCGACCGTGGTCGCGGCCGGCGTGCAGCAGCCTTACAAGAACATGAAGGAATACCTGGACTGGGCGCGCCGCAATCCGGACAAGGCCAGCCTTGGCCTGGCCACGATCGGCAGCGCGGGCCATCTCGGTACGGTGGCGCTGGGCAAGTCCGCCGGCGTGGCCATTACGCCGGCCGCCTATCGCGGCGCATCGCCGATGCTTGTCGACGTGATCAGCGGCAATGTGTCGATCGGCTGGGACGCGGTGGCCAGCATGATGCCGCTCTACAAAGGCGGCAAGCTGCAGTTCCTTGGCGTGAGCGGCACGCGGCGCGCCAAGGCGCTGCCCGAAGTGCCGACTATGAAGGAACAGGGCTTCAGCCAGTATGACTACGCCACGAGCTGGTACGGCGTGTTCGTGCCCGCCGGCACGCAGCCCGATGTACTGGCCAAGGTCGAGAAGATGTTCCTGGCCGCCTCGGCAAATGCGTCCACCGCAGCCAAGCTGGAAGCGCTGGGCCTGGAGGTGGTGGCCAGGCCCGGGCAGGAAGCGCGGCATCGCATCCAGGTGGAGCGCGCCGCGTGGCGGCCGATCGTGGAGGCTACCGGCTTCGTGGCGGAGGATTGAAGACCGGGCGGGAACGCGCGCGCAGTGCGTTCCCGCCAGTGACTCAGGGCCTGGACTCGATTGGCGACCGCCGTGCCCGGGATGACGGGCACCGGCTTGCGCCCCTCCTCTAGTCCGCCTTCACCCCCAGCGTCTTCGCCAGCGGAATCCACCGCGCCCGCTCGTCGCCCACGAACTGGCCAAACGCTTCCGCCGAGCCCGGCATCGGTTGCGCGCCGATCGCACGCAGCTTGTCCTGCAGGTCCGCTTGCTTCAGCGCATCGTTGATGGCGCGGTTCAGCCCTGCGATGGCCGCGTCAGGCGTACGCGCCGGCGCCACGACGCCGAACCATGCGCTGGCCTCCAGTCCCGGATAACCCAGCTCCTGCATGGTGGGTACATCGGGCAGCAGCGGAAAGCGGCTGCGGTCCAGGATCGCCAGCGCATGCAGCTTGCCGCTCTTCGCCTGCTGCATCGACGAAGGCAAGGCGTCGAACATCAGGTCGATGTTCTTGCCAATCAGGCTGATGATGGCCGGCGCGCTGCCCGCGAACGGCACGTGCGTGACTTGGAAGCCGAGCTGCGAAGCCGCGTATTCACCGGCCAGGTGCGTGATATTGCCGCTGCTGGCCGAACCCATGGTGAGCTTGCCGGGCGACTGCTTGCCCAGGGCCACCAGGCCCCTCAGGGACTTCACCTGCAAGTCCTGCCGCGTGACCAGCAGCAGCGGCGACTTGCCCATGCCGGCGACCGGCTTGAAATCCTTGACCGGGTCATACGGCAGCGTGGTGTAGAGCGCGCTGTTGATGACCAGCGGCGCATTGGACCCCACCAGGAAGGTCTTGCCATCGGGCTCGGCCCGGGCCACGGTCTCGGCGGCGATGATGCCGCCCGCCCCGCCCTTGTTGTCGACCACGATGGGCGTGCCCAGCGTGACGCTCGCCTGCTGCGCCACGAGGCGCGTGATCTGGTCCGCCGCGCCGCCAGGCGGATAGGGCACGACAAAGCGGATCGGCTGCGCGCGCGTTTGCGCGATCGCGGGCAAAGCCACAACGCCAGCAACGGCCGCCGCCATCACGGCTGCCAGGCGCAACGGAAATCTGGTCTTCACTGCGGTCTCCTCCTGGTTGGTATCTGGTTTGCAGCGACCATCGGCTGCGCCTACAACACGCCGGCCTGCCCAGGCGGACAACCGGGTCCAGCTTAGGAGTGCGCGGGCATCGGTGTCCAATATTCATTTGTTGCGCGACGATATCTAACGGATATCACTTACCAACAAATGAATATTGGACGAAGCCATGCTGCTCCCCTTAGCCTTGGCGACACAGACGCACTGACAGTGCGCATCCGAACATGAGGAGACAACATGCAGACCGTCACCACGCGCGTGCTCGCCATCGCGGGCGTTTCGATCCTTGGCATGCTGGCGCTCCCGGCGGCGCCGGCCCGGGCCGAGTACCCGGACAAGCCGATCAAGCTGGTCGTGTCCTTTCCGCCGGGTAGCGGAACCGATACCAATGCGCGCTACGTGGCGCGCAAGCTCGAGGAAAAGCTCGGCAAGCCGGTGGTGGTCGAAAACCGCCCTGGCGGCAACAGCTTCATTGCCGCGCAGGCGGTGGTCAGCGCCGAGCCGGACGGTTATACGCTGCTGCTGGCCAGCAACTCCCCCGTCGCCACCAACGTGGCCATGTTCCGCAAGCTGCCCTATGACCCGGTGCACGACCTGGCGCCCATTGCGCGGCTTGGCGTGGGCGCCATGGCGCTGGTGGTACCCGCCTCATCGTCCTATCGCGACGTGGCCGGACTGGTCGATGCCGCGCGCCGCAATCCCGGCAAGCTCAACTATGGCGGCGGCAGCGCGTCCTACCAGATCGCCACCGAACTGTTCCTGACGCGCGCAGGCGTAAAGGCCAACCACGTGCCCTACAAGGGCGCGGCGCCTGCGCTGACCGATGTGGCCGCGGGCCAGATCGACTTTGCCTTTGCCGACTACGGCGCCACCCTGCCGCTGCTGCAGGCCGGCAAGCTGCGCATCCTGGCCGTGACGGGCGACAAGCGCCTGGCCAGCCGCCCCGATACGCCCACGCTGCAGGAAAGCGGCTTTCCCGGCTACTTCATGGTGAACTGGACCGCCGCGTTCGCGCCGGCCCGCACGCCCAAGCCGGTGCTGCATAAACTGGAGCAGGCGATTGTCGAGATCTACAGCACGCGCGAGTCCGCCGAATTCCTCGCGCGCACCAACTGGGATGTCTTTGTCTCCGGCGCGGACGAACTGCGGCGCTTCCAGCTTGCGGATATCCGCCGCTGGTCGGACGCGGCCGAACAGGCCGGCATCCCGAAGCAATAACGAGTTTTCAGATCCTCAGAAACGGAGAGACCACAACATGGCTGAATTCCTTCGCTACGCGCAGCAGGGCCACATCGTGACCCTGACCATGAACGAGCCCGAGCGCCGCAACCCGCTGACCGGCAATACCGCCGTCGATGAATTCCTGGCGGCCATCGACCGCATCCATGGCGACCGCAGCGTGCGCGCCGTCATCATCACCGGTGCTGGCACCGCGTTTTCGTCGGGCGGCAATATCCACGACATGGAACGCCAGGCCTCGGGCCAGGTGACCGGCATGGAGATCCGCCAGGACTACCGCTGCGGCATCCAGCGCCTGCCGCTGGCGCTGTTCAACCTCGAGGTCCCGGTGATCGCCGCGGTCAACGGCGCGGCCATGGGGGCCGGCCTGGACCTGACCTGCATGTGCGACATCCGCATTGCCTCGGAGCGCGCGCAGTTCGCGGAATCGTTCGTGCGGCTGGGCATCATCCCCGGCGATGGCGGCGCATGGCTGCTGCCGCGCGTGATCGGCCTGTCGCGTGCCGCCGAGATGATCTTCACCGGCGAGCCCATCAGCGCCCAGCAGGCGCTGGAGTGGAACCTGGTGTCGCGCGTGGTGCCACCGGAGGAACTGCTGCCCGCCGCGAACGCGCTGGCCGAGCGCATCGCGGCCAACCCGCCCCATGCCGTGCGGCTGGCCAAGCGGCTGATGCGAGAAGGCATGTACACGCGACTGGACACGCTGCTGGAGCTTTCGGCCGGCTTCCAGGCGCTGTCGCACCAGACCGCCGATCATCGTGAAGCGGTGCAGGCGTTCCTGGAGAAGCGCAAGCCGGTGTTCACGGGGAACTAAGGGCGGTGGGCTGGCCTGCTCCCGAGGTCATCTTTGGTTATTCGGCGGACTCGGGGGATGGGCGACGGTTGTGGTTGTCGCTCTTGGCAACAAGCTGCGCTATCCCGCCGCCCCGAGCGAACCTTCCACGTTGCGCACTAGCGTGACCAACCGCGGCCCGACGTCCTCGAACAACTGCTTGCTCTGCTGGCTGAACACAGGCACCGATGCCGCGAACAGCCACGCTTCACCATCGCGCCGGGCGCGCATAGGCACGGCAATCGCCTCGATTTCCCGATGCAGGTCGCGGTGCCCGCGGCAGAAGCCGTGCTCGTCCAGGTCGTGCACGGCCTCGGCCAGCCGTCCCTGCAGCCAGCTCTCGCGCTGCGGATCCGTGACACGCAGGTGCTCCAGGTAGGCGTTGCGCTCCGCCTCGCCCATCATCGACAGATACGCACGCCCCGACGCCGTGCGCGACATCGACACGCGCGTGCCGACCTCCGGTCGGTACACACGGCTGCGGACGCCCTGCGCAATCTCCACATAGGTCAGCGTATGCCCGTAGCCGACCATGAGTTCCACCTGTCCTTCAATGTGATCGGCCAGCTCCTGCATAAGAGGTCGCGCGAGCTGCCGCACTGTCATGCGGGCCAGTGCCGGCGCAGCCAGGTTCACCAGCCCCACGCCCGGCACGTAGCGCGACAGGCGCTCCGAATAATGCAGCAGGCCCAGCTCGCACAAGGTGTCGAGCAGGCGGAACAGGGTCGGCTTGGCCAGGCCCGTGCGCTCCATCAGCTCGCGGCTACTGAGTTCCTGCACGGTCGGTGAAAAGCAGTTGAGGATGGAAATGCCGCGCGCCAGCGCGCTGACCAGGCGGGCTTCGCCTTCGGTGTCACTGCCACCGGAGCCTGGCGATGTCATGGATGCATGTCGATCATTAGCCATATCCACGTCGGAATCTTGAGTTTTTTGATACCAGAGTCTCGAAACCCGGATGTTGCCCTTCGTTTTTTCCGAAGTCAAATGCGGATTTTTGAGTTTACTTGCCGAATTTCCGACGCGAGAATTCCAAATCATCGTATCCGACGATCACTTTTCGGCACTGAAGTCTCAATATCCGCCTCGTCGCTCGCCACTTGCTATCCGCAGCTGCCTTTTCTTTTCAGGAGACCACCCCATGCAACAAGCCGTCATCGTTGACGCCATCCGCAGCCCGATGGGCCGCTCCAAGCCGGGTTCGGCTTTCACCGAACTGCACGCCACCGAACTGCTGGCCCAGGTGCTCAAGGGCCTGGTGGAACGCAACAAGCTGGACCCGGGCCTGGTGGACGACGTCATCACGGGCTGCGTCACGCAGGCCGGCGAGCAGTCCGCCGGCCCGGGCCGCGTAGCGTGGCTGGCGGCCGGTTTCCCCGACCACGTGCCGGCCACCACGATCGACCGCAAGTGCGGCTCGAGCCAGCAGGCAGTGCACTTTGCCGCGCAGGGCATCATGGCCGGCGCCTATGACATCGTGATCGCTTGCGGCATCGAGTCGATGAGCCGCGTGCCGATGGGTTCGGCACGCATCGGCCAGAACCCCTATGGCCCGTCGATGGAAGCACGCTATGCGCCGGGCCTGGTGTCGCAGGGCGTCGCCGCCGAACTGGTGGCCGCCAAGTACGAGCTGTCGCGAGAACAAATGGACGGCTACTCGGCCCGCTCGCATGAACTGGCCGCCGCCGCGCGCGAAGCCGGCGCGTTCCGCCGCGAGATCCTGCCGATCGTGACGCCCAACGGGGTGATCGAGCACGACGAGACGATTCGCCCCGGCACGTCGGTCGAGAAGCTCGGCACGCTGCAGGCTTCGTTCCGCAATGACGAACTGAGCGCGCGCTTCCCGCAGATCGGCTGGAACGTGACCGCCGGCAATGCCTCGCAGATCAGCGACGGCGCCTCGGCCATGCTGCTGATGAGCGAAGCGGCGGCACAACGCCTGGGCCTGAAGCCGCGCGCGCGCTTCGTGGCCTTCGACGTGTGCGGCGACGATCCGGTGATGATGCTGACCGCGCCGATCCCGGCCAGCCAGCGCGCCATCAGGAAGAGCGGCCTGAAGCTGGACCAGATCGACCACTACGAGATCAACGAGGCGTTCGCCTGCGTGCCGCTGGCCTGGCAGAAGGCGCTGGGCGCCGACGCCGCGCGCCTGAACCCGCGTGGCGGCGCGATCGCGCTGGGCCACCCGCTCGGTGCGTCGGGCGTGCGCCTGATGACGACCATGCTGCATGCGCTGGAAGACAGCGGCGGCCGCTACGGCCTGCAGTCGATGTGCGAGGCCGGCGGCATGGCCAATGCGACCATCATCGAGCGCCTGTAAGGCCTTTGCACGGGCCGGGCTTGGTCCTGGTTCGTGCTGTATTTCCCGAATACCCAAATCCCTGAACAGAACCGGAGACTCAAGATGAAACTGACCGCAGAGATGTCCGCCGTCGTAACCGGCGGCGCGTCCGGCCTGGGCCTGGCCACCGCGCGCCGCCTGATCGAGCGTGGCGTGAGCGTGGTGATTGCCGACCTGTCGGAAGAACGCGGCCATGCCGCCGTGGACGAACTGGGTCCCAAGGCCCGCTTCGTCAAGGCCGATGTCTGCGACACCGACCAGATGAACGCCGTCTATGACGCCGCCGAGGCCCTCGCGCCGCTGCGCGCGCTGGTGCACTGCGCCGGCCTGGGTGGCCCGGTACGCGTCGTCGAGAAGGACGGCTCGCCCGGTTCGCTGGAAAAGTACGAATCGATCGTCCGCATCAACCTGATCGGCACGTTCAATGCGCTGCGCCTCGGTGCCGCACGCATGGCGAAGAACGAAATGGTGGACGGCGAGCGCGGAGCGTGCGTGCTGACCGCTTCGGTGGCCGCCTATGAAGGCCAGATCGGCCAGATCCCGTATTCGTCGGCCAAGGCCGGCATCGTCGGCATGACGCTGGTGGCCGCGCGCGACCTGGCGCAACGCGCCATCCGCGTCTGCACGATCGCCCCTGGCCTGTTCGACACGCCGCTGCTAGCCAAGCTCCCGGAAAACGTGCGTACCTCGCTGGGCGCCATGGTGCCGCACCCCGCGCGCCTGGGCGCACCGGACGAGTATGCCTCGACCGCCCTGCATATCCTCGAGAACATCATGCTCAACGGCGAAACCATCCGCCTGGATGGCGCCATCCGCATGGCCCCGCGCTGAGCCGCGGGTCTCTCCTGAACCGACCGCAAGGAACACAAGGACAAGCATGAGCGAAACGCTGCAACTCGAAACACGCGGCAATATCCTGCTGATCACGATGAACCGGCCCGAGGCGCGCAATGCCATGGACTTCGAAACCGCGACGGCCATGGCCGCCGCGCTCGACCAGTTCGAGTCGCGCGGCGACCTGAGCGTGGCCATCCTGACCGGCGCGGGCGGCACCTTCTGCTCCGGCATGGACCTGAAGGGCTTCCTGGCCGGCAAGCGCCCTAGCCTGCCGGGCCGCGGCTTCGGCGGCCTGACCGAGGCGCCGCCGCGCAAGGTGCTGATCGCCGCCGTGGAAGGCTATGCACTGGCCGGCGGCTTTGAAATGGCACTGGCCTGCGACCTGATCGTCGCCTCGAAGGCGGCCAAGTTCGGCCTGCCCGAAGTCAAGCGCGGCCTGGTGGCCGGCGCCGGCGGCCTGATGCGCCTGCCGCGCCGCATGCCGTACCACATCGCCATGGAGTTCGCGCTGACCGGCAATATGCTCGGCGCCGAGCAGGCGCATGCCTACGGCCTGGTCAACCGCCTGACGGAGCCGGGCCAGGCGCTCGAAGCCGCGCTGGCGCTGGCCGAAGAAGTCGGCGCCAATGGCCCGATGGCCGTGGCGGTCAGCAAGCAGATCGTCAGCGAGTCGGCCGACTGGCCGGCGGCCGAGATGTTCGAACGCCAGCGCCCGATCGTCGCGCCGGTGTTCTCGTCGGCCGATGCCCGCGAAGGCGCCGCCGCCTTCGCCGAGAAGCGCAAGCCGGTGTGGACCGGCAGATAAGCGCCATGAAGCGGTAATCCCATGCCTGTGCGGCCGGCCTTCGCGCCGGCCGCATTGCCATCCACGCCTCGCAGCACCCGCAGCACCCGCAGCACATGCGAGCGGCGCCTGCCCGAGCCTGACCGATATCCGCACAGGACATTTGCCGCGAGCCGCCGGACAGGTGCCAAGCACGTTGACACCCGTCCGGCCAGCCCCTACGCTGGCTTCACCCGATGAATTCAGCGCCTGCTTAATCCTCATGCGGAACGGCGCGGGTGCATCGGGACAACAATAACGACCCGAGACGACGCCCCCCGTGCCATCCCGCTTCGACGCGCTCCGCCCCGCGCTCCCCATCCTCCTGGGCGCCTCTGTCATGTTGAGCCTGGCCATGGGGCTGCGCCAGAGCCTGGGCATCTTCATGCCGCCGCTGACCAGGGACATCGGCATCTCAGTCTCCGATTTCACTGTGGCCATTGCCGTGCAGAACCTGGCCTGGGGCCTGCTGCAACCGCTCGCGGGCGCGTGGGCCACACGCGTCGGGTTCCGGCCGCTGATGATGGGCGGCTCGCTGCTCTATGTGATCGGCCTGGTGCTGCTGTGCACGTCACACGGCATGGTCGGCGTGACGCTGGGTGCGGGCGTGGCCATTGGTGCGTCGATGGCCTGCACGGGCAGCGCGATCTCCATGGCCGTGGCGGCGCGCCCGGTGCCTGCGGCATTGCGCAGCACGGTGCTGGGGCTGGTATCGGGCGCGGGATCGCTGGGTGCGCTGATCGCCGCGCCGATCGGCCAGGTGGTTGCGCAGTCGTTTGGCTGGCGCACCGGCGTGGCGGCCTTCGTCGTGCTGGCGCTGGTGATGCTCCCCGCCGCGTGGTTCGCCGGCCGCGTGGACCGCCTGCCCATCGCCGCGCCGCAAGGCTCGGATCAGCACAACGCGCGCCAGGCGCTGGGCTCGGCGTTGCGCCACGTACCGTTCCTGGTCATGGCAATGGCCTACTTCGTGTGCGGCATGCAACTGGTCTTCCTGACCACTCACCTGCCCTCCTATCTCGATATCTGCGGCATGGACCCGATGCTGAGCGCAAAGGCGCTCGGTGTCATCGGCGGCTTCAATGTGCTGGGCAGCATCTTCTTCGGCTGGGCCGGCGGGCGCGTCAACAAGCTGATGCTGCTGGGCTGCATCTACACCATCCGTTCGCTGGCGCTGACGTGGTATTTCTCCTCGGCACCCACGCCGTCGAGCACGCTGGTGTTTGCAGCGGTGATGGGCTTCCTGTGGCTTGGCGTGGCGCCGCTGGTGGCGGGCTGGATCGGCGAGACCTTCGGCCTGCGCTGGCAGGCCATGCTCGGCGGCATGGCCTTCTTCAGCCACCAGATCGGCAGCTTTGTCGGTGCCTTCGGCGGCGGCCTGGTGTATGACGCGCTGGGGTCGTACACGCTGGCCTGGCAGGTCGGCGTGGGCCTTGGCCTGACCGCGGGCCTGGCCCAGATTGCCTTTGCCGTGGCGACGCAGCGCCGCCCGCCGGCGCTGGCCACGCCATGACACCTGCGCAGTGATTTCCGAGGTGTCCTGAACTAGTCTTCGTTGGGAGGCCCCCGACGGAGATACCCATGTCACGTGCGCGAACCGGCATCCGGCGCGCTGCCCTGCTGCTGGTCGCCTGCATCCTGGCGGCCGCCTGCGGCGGCAGCGTGCAGGTGTCGATCAATAGCGGCACGCCGCCTGCCGGCGCCCTGGCAGTCGTCATCGGCGGGCTGCCGCCTGGCACCAGCGGCGATGTGACCGTGAACGGGCCGTCCGGCTTCCGCCAGCGCCTGGGCAGCAGCGCCACGCTGTCCGGCCTGGCGTCCGGCATCTACACCGTGGTGGCAGCCAGCGTGCTGTCCGGCACGGCCGCGTTCTTTCCCCAGCCTGCCACACAACAGGTGACTGTGGGCAACGGCACGGCAAGCGCCACCGTGACATACGGATCGTCGCAGCCCTTCGCGCTGGCGCTGCAGGCAGTTGCAAGCGGCCTGGCGGAGCCGGTCTTCCTGACGTCACCCGCCAATGACACGAGGCTGTTCATTGTCGAGCGCGCGGGGCGCATCCGCGTGATGCAGGGCGGCACGCTGCTGGCCACGCCTTTCCTCGATATTGCATCGCTGACGACCACGGACGGCGAGCGCGGCCTGCTGTCGATGGCATTCGATCCCGCGTACGCGGCAAACGGCCGCTTTTATGTCTACTACACCAACTCGGCGGGCAATATCACCATTGCACGCTATCAGGTCTCGGCGTCGAACCCCAATGTCGCGGACCCGGCCGCCACGATCCTGCTCACCATCCCTCACCCGAGCTTCAGCAACCACAACGGCGGGCTGCTGGCCTTCGGGCCCGACGGCATGCTCTACCTGGGCACGGGCGATGGCGGCAGCGAAGGTGACCCGTCAGGCAACGCGCAGAACCTCAATTCGCTGCTGGGCAAACTGCTGCGTATCGATGTCAGCGGTGGCCAGGCGTATGCGATCCCTCCCGGCAATCCGTTTGCGGGCCAGCCCGGGCGCCGCAGTGAGATTTGGGCAAGTGGCCTGCGTAACCCCTGGCGCTTCGCGTTCGACAACACGGACGGCACCCTCTACATTGCCGACGTGGGCCAGGACCAGCACGAGGAGATCGATGTGGTCGCATCTGCCACGGGCGGCCTGAACTATGGCTGGAACCGGACCGAAGGCTCGGCATGCTTCGGGGCGCCGACCTGCGACATGCAGGGCATTACCCAGCCACAACTTGACTACCGCCATGATGCGAACGGAGGCTGCGCGGTGGTCGGCGGCTATGTCTACCGCGGCAGCGCCATGCCGCCCTTGCGCGGCCGCTACCTGTATTCGGACCTGTGCAGCGGCTGGCTGCGCAGCTTCGATTTTCGCGACGCAGCGGCTGAACAGCTTGACTGGGGCATCACCATCCCCGGCAACGTGCTGTCGTTTGGCACGGATGCGCAGGGCGAGATCTACGTGCTGGCCGACCCGTTCACCTCGTCAGGTAGCGGCAAGGTGTACCGCATCGTCCAACGCAATACGCCGTAAGCCTGGCTGCGCGGCAATTCAATGCCAGGCGCTGCCGACCTGGATGTAGAACGCGTTCTGCCCTTTGCTATGGGCGACGTCGATACCCATGGAGACGCCGAGCTTGCGCGCGATCATGTAGCGGAAGCCGGCACCCACGCTGTAGACGTTGGCGGCATCGGAGAAATCGTTCCAGCGTCCGTAGGCCTTGCCGGTTCCGGTGAAGCCCAGCGGCGACCAGCGCGGCGTGACATCCCGGCGCAACTCCATTTCCGCCATGACGGCATTGCGGTCCTGGTAGCGGCCCTCCTGCACGCCGCGCAGGTCCACGTAAGGCTGCGCGTAGAACGGCACGTCGCCGGTGGAAAAGCGCGTGTCGGCGCGCAACCCGACAGGCTGCGGGCCGGCTTCGTTTCCGCCGGGGCTGCCGACGCAGCATCCTGTGCCTGCGCCGCCCCCCAGGCCGACAAGCCCAGCACTGCCAGCAGCGTGGCAAGCTGATTCCGTACGGATCGTGGTGGAGTATTCATGCTGGTATGGCGGCCGTCGCATGCACCATTCTCCAGACGGCAAACATGCGGCCAGTCCGCCGGGTGACCATGCGCTCTCCTTCTGCTTGCCATAGCTGCCGAATGTATCGCGGCAGGCAGGCCCAGGGCCGCAGGCCGTCATGAAACTTTTCGAGGGGGTGAATTCAATCGTGTGCGCCCCGGAACGCGCGCTGGCAGGCGCCGGCGTGCACTACAATGCCGGCTTCCCCAGCTTCGCGAGCCACGACGCCCCATGACCACCATCGGAACCCCTCTCTCCCCTTCGGCCACCAAGGTCATGCTGCTCGGCTCCGGCGAGCTCGGCAAGGAAGTGCTGATTGCGCTGCAGCGGCTCGGTGTCGAGACTATTGCCGTCGACCGCTACGAGAACGCACCCGGCCAGCAGGTCGCCCACCATGCCCGCACCATCGCCATGAGCGATCCGGACCAGCTCAAGGCGCTGATCGAAGCGGAACAGCCGCAGCTCGTGGTGCCCGAGATCGAGGCCATTGCGACGCCCATGCTCGAAACACTGGAGGCTGCCGGCGTGGTGCGCGTGATTCCCACCGCAAGGGCCGCGCGCCTCACCATGGACCGCGAGGGCATCCGCCGTCTCGCGGCCGAAACGCTGGGCCTGCCGACCAGTCCGTACAAGTTCTGCGATTCGCTCGAAGAACTGCAGGCCGCGATCGATGGCGGCATCGGCTACCCGTGCGTGGTCAAGCCGGTCATGAGCAGTTCGGGCAAGGGCCAGAGCAAGATCGACGGGCCTGAAGGCGTCAAGGCGGCGTGGGACTACGCCATGGCCGGCGGCCGTGTAAGCCACGGCCGCGTGATCGTGGAGGGCTTCATCGATTTCGACTACGAGATCACCCTGCTGACCGTGCGCGCGCTTGGCGCCGACGGCCAGGTCGAAACCCAGTTCTGCGCGCCCATCGGCCACGTGCAGGTCAGCGGCGACTATGTCGAAAGCTGGCAGCCGCACCCGATGCACCCGGCGGCGCTGGAAAAAGCCCAGCACATTGCGCGCGCGGTGACCTCGGACCTCGGCGGCCAGGGCCTGTTCGGCGTGGAGCTGTTCGTCAAGGGCGAGCAGGTCTGGTTCAGCGAAGTCAGCCCGCGCCCGCACGACACCGGCATGGTGACGATGGCCACGCAGTGGCAGAACGAGTTCGAGCTGCACGCGCGCGCCATCCTGGGCCTGCCGGTCAGCACGGCACTGAAGAGCCCTGGCGCCAGCGCCGTCATCTACGGCGGCGTGGAGGCCCAGGGCGTGGTGTTCGACGGCGTGGACGAGGCCCTGCGCGTGCCGCAGACCGAGGTGCGCCTGTTCGGCAAGCCCGAGAGCTTCGCCAGGCGCCGCATGGGCGTAGCGCTGGCCTATGCCGACAATGTCGACACCGCACGCGAGCGCGCCAAGGAAGCCGCCGGGCGCGTCAGGCCGCGCGTGGCAGGCTGAGGACTATCGCGTCGGCGATGCCGTCTCGGGTGTCGCCGCTTGCACCGCGGCGACCTGCGCCGCGGCCAGTACCGGGTTGGCGCGCACCCCTGTCAGGTCCGCGCCCGACGGCGCCTGGTACAGGCGCAGGCTCAGCTCGGGCAGGATCGCCAGCAGGTGGTCGAACAGGTCGCCCTGTATGCGCTCGTAGTCCATCCACCCGGTCAGGCGCGTAAAGCAGTAGACCTCGACCGGAATGCCGTGCGAATCGGGCTCCATCATGCGCACGTTGAGCAGCAGGTTCTGGTGGATATCCGGGTGCGCCTTGAGGTAGGCAATGCCATAGGCACGGAACGTGCCGATATTGGTCAGGCGCCGGCGGTTGACCGGATCGCCGCCGGCCTCGACCAGCAGCCGGTTGGCCTCGTCGACCTCGGCCTGCTTCTGTTCGAGGTAGTCGTGAAGCAGCCGGAAGCGCATCAGCGCATGCACCTCGTCGTCGCTCAGGAAACGCACGCTGCCGGCGTCCAGGCGCAGCGTGCGCTTGATGCGGCGCGCGCCCGATTCGAACATCTGGCGGTAGTTGCGGTAGCTCTCCGAAAACAGCTTGTAGGTCGGCACCGTGGTCACGGTGTTGTCCCAGTTCTGCACCTTCACCGTATGCAGGGCGATGTCCTTGACATAGCCGTCGGCATTGCATTGCGGCATCTCGATCCAGTCGCCGATGCGCAGCATGTCGTTCGATGTCAGCTGGGTGCTGGCCACCAGTGACAGCAGCGTGTCCTTGAACACCAGCAGCAGCACCGCTGACAGCGCGCCGATGCCCGACAGCATCCACAGCGGCGAGCGGTCGATCAGGATCGACAGCACCAGCACGCCGCACACCAGCCAGAGGCCCAGGCGCCCCACCTGCACATAGCCCTTGATCGAGCGCGTCTGCGCACGCGTGCTGCCGGCATACACGTCCTGCCAGGCGCCCAGCGCGCCGACCATCATCATGAAGATGCAGACCCAGGTGCCCGCGTGCGTGATCCGCTCGACGGCCAGCGCGTAGCGGCCGATGTTCGGTACCTCGCCGGCGCCCACCGTGATCACGGCGAACCACACGGCATAGCCAAAGCGCCGGTACACCCGGTGACGCATGAGCGCCTTGCTCCAGCGGCCGTTGCCGGCGATGACCAGCAGCCGGTGCGCCATGCGCGAGACCACCTTGGCTACCAGCCACTGGGCCACCGTGGCGCCCAGGATCAGGAGCGCCATGTAGGTGAGGTTCTGCGCCCACGGACGCGTGGGCATGTAATGCTGGATCAGGTCCGGCAGGGCATCGAAGTCCATGAAAGGCGGAAAAAGTCAGCTCGCTCAGCCGCACAGTGTACAAAAAGGCGGCGAGCCCGCCCCCGCCCGTCATGAGGGCAGCAGTTTCAGCCCGCCTATGCCGACGAAAATGAGTGCGATCAGCGCAAGCCGCGCCGGCGCCGCGCTTTCGCCCAGGAAGACAATGCCGGCGAGCGTCACGCCGATGGCGCCGATGCCGGTCCACACCGCGTAGGCGGTCCCTACCGGCAGCTGGCGCAACGCCCCGCTGAGCAGGAAGATGCTGGCCAGCGCGGCGCCGATGCCCAGCGCGGTCGGCCAGGGACGCGTCCATCCGTCGGTATGTTTGAGCGCCAGCGCCATCACGATCTCGATCAGGCCGGCAAGGATCAGCAGGGTCCAGGACATGGTAGGGGTCAGTCAGTACGGGAGCGGGCTGCCCGCGTTTGCAGGCAGCGCCATGCCAATGTAGGCTGTGCGCCTGAGCACGGCAATTTGCCAATCTTGCGCGGGAGTTATGCAAAGATGCACGACGCAGACTGGGACGACCTGAGGTACTTCCTGGCGGTGAGCCGCGCCGGATCGCTGGCTGGGGCGGCTCGGGCGCTGCAGGTCAACCACTCCACGGTGCTGCGCCGGCTGGCCAGCCTGGAGGATGACCTCGGCACCCGCCTGTTCGACCGGCACCAGGGCGGCTACGCGCTGACCTCGGCGGGCGAGACGCTGGCGGCGCAGCTCGCCATGGTGGATGAGCTGATCGACGCCGCGCAGCGCCAGCTGGGCGGGCTCGACGCCCAGCTCAGCGGCCCGCTGCGCGTCACCACCACGGACACGCTGCTTGGCCCCCTGCTGATGCCGATGCTGGCGGAATTCCGCGACCTGCACCCGCGCATCCAGCTGCAGATCGTGGTCAACAACACGTTCCTGAACCTGAACCGGCGCGAAGCGGATATTGCCGTGCGGCCGGCCACCGCGCCTCCGGAACACCTGGTCGGCCGCCAGGCCGGTCTGCTGCAGACGGCGCCTTACGCCGCCCGCGGCTACCTGCGGCAGTTTGGCCGCGGGCGGGCGCCGCGCGATGGCGAGCCGTGGGACAACTATGACTGGGTGGTACCGGACGATACCTTGTCACACCTGGCCCAGGCGCGCTGGGTCGCCGCCAATGTGCCGCAGGACCGCCGCTCAGTCTGCGCGGACAGCCTGGTGGCGATGGCCGAGGCCGTGCGCCAGGGCATGGGCGCGGGCATGCTGCTCTGCCTGCTTGCCGATCCGGACCGCGACCTGGTCAGGCTGGCGCCGCCCGACCCGGCATTGGACACGCCGCTCTGGATCCTGACGCATCCGGACTTGCGCGGCAGCGCGCGCGTCCGGGCCTTCAGCGACTTCCTGCTGGCTAAGCTCCAGGCATCGCCGTGGCTGATGCCGCCTCCACCGCGCCAGGCTGCCCCTTCCCGGCGTAGATAGCCAGCAGCTGCTCGTCGGTATAGCCCCAGTCCGCCGGGTCTTCAAAGGCCACCACGGTATCGCTGCTGTGGCGCAAATCGATGACCTGCGGCGTCAGCGGGCTCGAATCCTCTACCGAGTAGAACGCCATCACGCGCGGACGCAGCGGTTCGGACTCATGCTGGGCGCACACCACCGCCAGCCGGTTCGAGCGCAACCGCAGCACCGTACCTAGCGGATAGATGCCCACGGTGCGCGTAAAAGCCTTGAACACGCGGCGGTCGAACAGCGTGTCGACGCGCACCGCCATGTACTCCATGGCCCGCGCCGGCGACCATTCCTGGTGCCCCGGGCGGCTGGAAGTCAGCGAATCGTAGGTATCGCAGATGCCCGCGATCTTGGCGTGGACGCTGAGTTCGCGCCCCATCAGGCCAAACGGATAGCCGCGCCCGTCCACGCGCTCATGGTGGTGCACGCAAACGTCCAGCACGATGTTCGCATTCACGCGCGCCTCGTTGAGGATGCGATAGCCTGTCGACGGATGGCGACGGATCTCCTCGTCCTCGCCGGGCTTGCGCGAAGTGGGCTTGTGCAGCACGGCCTCGGGCAGCGTCAGCTTGCCGATGTCGTGCACCAGGCCGGCCAGGCCCAGATCGCGCACCTCTTCGGGCGGCAGCTCCATCGTGCGCCCGACGGCGACCATCAGCGCGCACATGGCGAACGCGTGCATATAGCTGTAGTCGTCGCGCGCCTTGAGCCGCGCCAGCGCGATCAGCGCCTGCGAATGCCGCGACAGCGACTGCGACGCCGAGTCCACCAGCAGCAAGGCGCCGTCGATCTCCAGCGCGCGTCCCATGCGCACGTCGGCAAACATGGAGCCGATCACCGACTTGCCCGACTGGAGCAATTCGCGCGCGAGGCCGAATTCGGCTTCCAGGCTCGCGGCGGCTACCGGCGCCGGCGCCGGTTCCGGTTCCGGCGTCTCCCATGGGCTCAGCGCCGCCTGCGGGGTCGGCGCGTTGCGGCCCTTGAGGATGTCGATCCAGACTTCCTGCACGCCCGAAGACCGGAGCTGGCTGACCTGGTCCTCGCTGGCCACCAGGAATTTCGACCGCGAGAACGCCCGCGCGTGCCAGGGCCCGCCCAGCTTGGCCACGAACATGCCGACCTGCAGTTGCTCCGTCCTGATTCGTCTCAACATGCAATGCCCCCGTGTGAAGTGGTGCCACGTTCTCGGCCGCATATCGGCAGCTGCGGCCAATACTTTAGGAAAAGTGCGTCAGGAACCGACGCGGGCGCGGCTGTCAAGCCATCGAAAAATGTCCAGACAGGCTCCTCGGGCATTCCGGGCCAGCCGCCGGGCCCGGCTACAATGGCCCGCCAAACGCTTACCTGACGCCCGCAGACGCTCGCCGGTCATCCCATGTCCAGAACGTACACGCTAGTCGGCATTGCCCGCGCCAAGACCAATCGCCGCGAAGCCCTGGTGACCCAGCTCGATTCGCTGCGCACGCGCGGGCTGACGGAGCCAGGCTGCCTGAACTACCACGTCGGGCAGGACGCCGAAGACGCCGAAGTCTTCGTGGTCTACATGGTCTGGGATTCCAAGGGCGCGCTGGAGTCCCACCTGAACCGCGAATATATGCGTGACTTTCACGCCACCCGCCAGGAGCTGGTCGAAGGCGACTTCCGCTTCCGCTGGCTGAATGCCGCATAAAGGCACCGCATAGAGGCGTTGCATAAGAGTCCGGCGCGCTGCGCCGCCCGTCTTGTCAATCTCCGCTGCCCGGTCTATCACTCTGGGTGACGCCCCATACCTCATGGGGCGGGGCAGGAGTGCGCCATGGACATCAGGGATGGTTTCGTCGGCACGGTCGGACACACGCCGCTGATCCGGCTCGGCGGGCTGAGCGCCGAGACCGGTTGCGACATCTATGGCAAGGCGGAATTCCTGAATCCCGGCGGCTCGGTCAAGGACCGCGCGGCGCTCTACATCATCCGCGACGCCGAACGCCGCGGCACCCTCAGGCCGGGCGGCACGGTCGTCGAGGGCACCGCCGGCAATACCGGCATCGGCCTTGCGCATATCTGCGCCGCGCGCGGCTATCGCTGCATCGTGGTCATCCCCGATACCCAGTCCCCCGAAAAGATGGAGCGCCTGCGCATGCTCGGCGCCGAGGTACGCGCGGTTCCGGCCAAGCCGTACGCCGACCCGGACAACTACCAGAAGATTGCCGGCCGGCTGGCGGACCAGACCGAGAACGCCATCTGGGCCAACCAGTTCGACAACTTGGCCAACCGCCAGGCCCACTACGAAACCACCGGGCCGGAGATCTGGCATGACACGGCAGGACGCGTCGACGCCTTCGTGTGCGCCACTGGTACCGGCGGCTCGCTGGCAGGGATCTCGCGCTGCCTGAAGGAACATACGCCGCACGTGCGCATCGTGCTCGCCGATCCTTGCGGCAGCAGCCTGTATAACTTCGTCAAGCACCGCGAACTGAAGTCCGAAGGCAGTTCGATCACCGAGGGCATCGGTTCCAGCCGCGTCACCGCCAACCTGCAGGACACCGTGATCGACGACGCCGTGCGGGTCGATGACCAGGCCTGCGTCGACATGGTCTATCGCCTGCTGCGCGAAGAAGGACTGTTCCTGGGCGGGTCCACGGGCATCAACGTTGCGGCGGCCGTCGCGCTGGCGCGCGAAATGGGACCGGGGCATAGCATCGTCACCCTGCTCTGCGACCGCGGCGATCTTTACTTCGGACGGCTCTTCAATCAGGATTGGCTGGCCGGAAAAGGGCTGGTGCCGGCGCCGTTCACCCACGCAGCGCCGCGAGCGGGCTAGCCAGGCGCCCGGTTCCGGCGGCGGCCCTGCCCGGGCCGTTGCCCATACCCAGCGCAAACCACCTTCAAGCCAGAACCGATGGATGTCCACCTTACGATCCACGGCCGCCAGGGCCTGGCCGGCCAGATCTATCGCCAGCTGCGCGCCGGCGTCATGGATGGCCGGCTCGCGCCGGGCCAGCGGCTGCCTTCCACGCGGCAACTGGCACTGCAACTCGGCGTCTCGCGCAAGACCACGCTCGATGTGTTCGAGCGGCTGATCGCCGAGGGCTACCTGCGCTCGCGCACCGGCGACGGCACCTTCGTGGCGGACGCCATGACGCGGCTGGCGCCGCCGCCTCCCGTGCCGGCAACCTCGCCAGCCACAGGATCGATCTGGTCGCAGATGGAGGACGCGCTGCCGATGACGCCCGCGGACACACCGCCAGCCTACGACTTCGTCGGCGGCGTGACTGACAAGGGCCTGTTTCCGTTCGACCAGTGGCGCCGCTGTGTCGGCCATGCACTGCGGGTGCAGGCGCGCGGGCGCGGCACCTACCACGACCCGGCCGGCGAGCAGGCGTTGCGCCAGGCCGTGGCGAGCTACCTGGCCTTCAGCCGCGCCGTGGTCAGCCACTGGCACGACGTGATCATCACGCAAGGCGCGCAGCAGGCGCTGGACTTGCTGACCAAGGTCTCCGTCCGCCCCGGCGAAGTGGTTGCCATGGAAGATCCTGGCTATCCACCGGCGCGCATCATCTTCGCTGCGCTGGGTGCGCAGGTGGTACCGGTGCCCGTGGATGAGGAAGGGCTGGTGGTCGACGCGCTGCCGGCGAACGCCAGGATGGTCTATGTCACGCCGTCCCACCAGTTCCCGCTGGGCATGCCCATGAGCCTCGAGCGCCGGCTGGCCCTGCTGGAATGGGCGCAACGCCACGGCGCGCTCGTCGTGGAAGATGACTACGACGGCGAGTTCCGCTTCGAAGGCCGCCCCATGGAATCGCTCAAGAGCCTGGACACGGCCGGCGTGGTGGCCTATGTGGGGACCTTCTCCAAAACCATCTTCCCGGAATTGCGCGTCGGCTATGTCATTCCGCCCGCATCGCTCGGCGCGGCACTGCGCCGGGCCAAGCAGGTGGGCGACTGGCATAGCTGCACCATGACGCAGCTAGCGCTGGCGAAGTTCATGCTCGACGGCTATTTCGCCAAGCACCTGCGACGCATGCACAAGGAATACGCCGCGCGCCGCACCGCCCTGCTGGAACATCTGCGCGGCGACCTGGCGCCGTGGCTCACGCCGCTGCCGTGCGCGGTGGGCATCCACCTGGTGGCAGCCATCCGGGCGCCCCAGGACGAAAGCGAGGTGATCCGCCTCGCGGCGGCCGAATCGGTCGGGATTTACGGCCTGGCCGGCATGTTTGCCAGCCAGGCGCCACGGCCGGGGCTGCTGTTCGGCTATGGCGGCATCGGCGTCGACGCGATCCATGCGGGGCTTGCCCGGCTGGCCAGCGCCCTTGCCAGCCGGCGCCAGGGCACCGCCTGAGCTGGAACCCCACTGGTTACCTCAAATTTGCCAGGATCGGCCATTTCGCATAGCCACTCCGCGTCCTACGCTTGTTCTCACGGCGGCGCCCGGCGGCGCCGCGCAACCCACACACCGAACAGGAGCACGCGATGCAACAACGTCTGGATTTCTACAAGGCCAGTCCGGCTGCCATCAAGGCCGTCATGGCACTGGAAGAGCAGATCGGCAAGAGTGGACTGGAACAGTCGCTGGTGGAACTGGTGCGGCTGCGTGCCTCGCAGATCAACGGCTGCGCCTACTGCATCGACCTGCACACGCGCGACGCGCGCAAGCACGGCGAGGATGACCGGCGGCTGGCTACGCTGTCGGTATGGCATGAAACGCCGTTCTTCACGGAGCGCGAGCGGGCCGCGCTGGCGTGGACCGAAGCCGTGACGCTGGTGTCGCAGGACCATGTGCCGGACGCCGTCTGGGAAGCCGTGCGCCCGCACTTCGAGGATGCGGAGCTGGTCAACCTGACGCTGCTGGTCAACGCCATCAACACGTGGAACCGCTTCGCGATTGCGTTCCGCAAAATGCCCGCTTGAGGAAGGTGCCCGGCGCCCTCAGTCGGCCCGGAGCCGCCGCCACAGCGTGGTCGGGCTGATCCCAAGGATGTGGCACGCCGCGTTGCGATCGCCGCCGCATTCGGCCAATACACGCCGGATATGCTCGGTCTCGCTGGCCTGCGCGACACCAGCCAGCGAACGGCCGACGCGGCGCTGCCGGTTACCGCGCGCGTGATCCTGCGCCGGCAGGTCGGCAGCCATCCGCTCCTCTTGCGTTTCGCCCCCGTCATTGCCGAACAATTCCGGCACGGCGGCATGCAGTTCGCGCAGCAGTTCCGCGGGCTCCAGCGGACGGCCCGCCACGAGCACGGCAATGCGCTCGGTCACGTTCTCCAGTTCCCGGATATTGCCGGGCCAGTGGTAGCCGGCCAGCCGGACGCGGGCTGCTTCCGGCAGGCCTTCCTGGTGCTCCAGCCCCAACCGTTCGAGCGCACGCTGGTAAAGCAGGTTCGCGAGTTCCGGCAGGTCCCCGGCACGCTCGCGCAGCGGCGGCACCTCGATGCGCAGGATGTTCAGGCGGTAGTAAAGGTCCTGGCGGAAGCTGCCCTCGCGCACGCGCTGCGCGAGGTCGCGGTGCGTGGCGGCGATCACGCGCACATTGACCGGAACGGCCTCCAGCCCGCCGATCGGCAACACCTGCTTTTCCTGCAGCACGCGCAGCAGGCGCGTCTGCAGTGCGGGAGGCATGTCGCCAACCTCGTCCAGGAACAGCGTGCCGTTGTGGGCCGACTCGAACAGGCCAGCCTTGCCGCCGCGCCGCGCGCCGGTGAAGGCGCCTTCCTCGTAGCCGAACAGTTCGCTTTCAAGGAGTGTCTCGGGAAATGCCGCGCAGTTGACGGCAACGAACGGGAACGCGCGGCGTGGGCTGGCATCGTGCATGCCTTGCGCCAGCACCTCCTTGCCGGTGCCGCTCTCGCCGCCGATCAGCACGGTCGAATCGACCACCGCATAGCGCCGCGCCAGGTCACGCAGGTGCGTCATGGCGACCGATGTACCTGCCAGGTCATCCAGGCTGTAGCGCACGCCCGGCAGCCGCGTGCGGCTGCGCGAGCGCAGATTGCGGTCCACGCGCTGGATGGCGGTGGCATCCTGCAGGGTCAGCAGCGCGCCGGTGGTGCCGGACTCGCTGACGAGCGGGATGCGGTTGACCACGACCATGCGATCGCCCACCTTCTGGATGGCTTCGAGTTCCTTGGTGCCGCTCTGGATCACGTCGTCCAGCGAGAGGCCTGGCGACAGCGCCTGCAGCTTGCGCCCGACCGCATTCGCCGCCGGCGTGCCAAGGAACCGTTCCATCGCCGGATTGAACGACTGGATGCGGCCTTCGCCATCGACGGCTGCCACGCCTTCATTGAGGTGCGCGAGGATGGTGTTGACGTAGTCGCGCCGGCCGGATTCGATGCGCCGCAGGCGCGCAGCCTCGATCGCGTCTTCAAGCGCCATGCGCACGGAGTTGCCCGAGTACAGGAACACGCCGATCAGGCCGAGCCGGTCCGCCAGGTCCGTCACCAGGCCTGGGCCGACTACGACCTTCACGCCTTCCTGCTTGAGCATCTGGACGCGCGCGGTGGCATCGTCCTCGGTCAGGTACGTGTAGGCGGGAATCGACAGCGAAAAGGCGCGGGTGAATTCGTCCACCTCCGCATAGGTGGAAGCGTGCGTCACGAGCGCAACATTGGGTGAAATGCGGCGCGCGGTCGCCAGCGCGCTCATCACATCGAAGCCGGTCACCTTGACCAGCACCACGGGGACGTCGACGTGCTGGCGCAGGTAGGCGCCGTTAGAGCCGCCCGATACCACCACATCGAGCTTGCCTTCGCGCGCCTCGCGCCGGATGGCGTCGGCCGCCGAATCGTAGGCCCGGCCGACGATGCGGAACTCCGCACGGTGGGAATAGGCGGGGATCAGTTCCGCAAAGGCGCGCTGCAGGCGGCTGATGCCGAGCGCCCAGATGCGCGGCAGGCCGGGAGAAGAGACGGGAGGTGCCATGGTGCTTCATGCGTAGAGTGGCGCCATTGTGCCCGCGATGAATTTGAATTTCAATCGTGAAATCAGAATTCCACTCATGCAATGCAATAGTGACGTGAATTGATGCTCGGCGCGTCCAACTGCGTGCCGCCCGCAGGGAAATATCCCGACAAATCAAGGCATTACACCTATCTCGCCGCCCTGCTCCAGCGCCTGGCACACCCCTTGCAGTATTGGGCCCGTTCTTCATTGCCTGAAACGAGACACTGCAACCATGACCTATTCCGCTTCCGACCTGGCCCGTTCGGCCGGCGCCCGCTTCCGCCAGGCCCTGGCTGAAGAGCATCCGCTGCAGGTGGTGGGCACCATCAACGCCAACCACGCCCTGCTGGCCAAGCGCGCCGGCTATCGCGCCATCTACCTGTCGGGCGGCGGCGTGGCCGCCGGCTCGCTGGGCCTGCCCGACCTGGGGATCTCGGGTCTGGAAGACGTGCTGATCGACGTGCGCCGCATCAGCGACGTGTGCGATGTGCCGCTGCTGGTCGACGTCGACACCGGCTTCGGCTCGTCGGCCTTCAACGTGGCCCGCACCACGCGCTCGCTGATCAAGGCCGGCGCCGGTGCCATGCACATCGAAGACCAGGTTGGCGCCAAGCGCTGCGGCCATCGCCCGAACAAGGAAATCGTCACGCAGACCGAGATGGTGGACCGCATCAAGGCCGCCGTGGATGCGCGTACCGACGAGAACTTCGTGATCATGGCGCGTACCGACGCGCTGGCCGTCGAAGGCCTGGAAAGCGCCATCGAGCGCGCCGTGGCATGCGTCGAGGCTGGCGCCGACGCGATCTTCCCGGAAGCCATGACCGACCTGGCCATGTACCGCAAGTTCGTCGACGCGGTGAAGGTGCCGGTGCTGGCCAACATTACCGAATTCGGCGCCACGCCGCTGTTCACCACCGACGAACTGGCCGGCTCCGGCGTGTCGATGGTGCTGTACCCGCTGTCGGCCTTCCGCGCGATGAACAAGGCCGCCGAGAACGTCTACACCGCCATCCGCCGCGACGGCACCCAGAAGAACGTGGTCGAGACCATGCAGACTCGCGCCGAACTCTACGAGAGCATCGGCTACCACGCCTACGAACAGAAACTCGACGCCCTGTTTGCCCAGGGCAAGGCCAAGTAAGGCCAGCCGAACCGTACCTCACAAGGAGACCCTGATGTCCGAAGCACAACCGATCGCCACCCCGAAGCCCAAGAAGTCCGTTGCCCTGTCGGGCGTGACCGCCGGTAACACCGCCCTGTGCACTGTCGGCCGTACCGGCAACGACCTGCACTACCGCGGCTATGACATCCTGGACGTGGCCGACGCC
>NZ_JBYOJR010000053.1:0-33488 GCF_057798915.1 Cupriavidus sp. 22TCCZM01-5 | reverse complement strand
TTCACTGATTTGCTGGAGCAGGCTAAAGCACTGCATTAGCTAATTTCGCAACAGCTTCTAAGGGGCAGAAGCGATGCCGAGAGCGGCCCGCGAATGCAGGCCGTTTTTTGTGAGCCCACGACCAGCCGCCGGGCCGCCCCGGTGGGAGAGGGGGCACCTTCGCGATGCCCGGGGCATCCCGGTGTGGGTGGGGCGCGCCGCGCGGCGTGGGCACTCAGGCCGGCGCAGCCGGCCGTTGGCAGGGATGCCCATGGCCACAGCGTGGTGCCGCTGCGGGCGGCGCGCGAGCGCCGCCCGTTTTTTTGGGGCCTCATGGCGTGGCCCGGCGCTTGCGCCGGGCCGTGGGGCGCGCCGCGCCGCGTCCGCCTTGCGACCCTGTCATCGTGCGCCGGCGAGCGCCGCTCGCCGGCGTGGGCGGGCAGCGGCGACCGGCCGCTGTCGCTGCGCCTATGGCATGATCCGGTCGGCATGACCCGGCCTCGCGTCGGCTGGGGCCACCCAACGGACCATGGAGATACCGCGTGCAGCCAGCCCGATTCCCCGCCGTCTTGTGCGCCCTTGTGCTGGCAGGTCCCGCCGTGGCGGAGGTGGTGCCCGACGCCGACTGGTGGCTGTCCAAGACCCCGGCGACCCGTCACGCGTATTTGGACGGGTATCTGGATGGGCAATCCATTGCCCCTGCGCGATCTCGCCGCGTCATTGGGACCAACGGCAAACACGGCCACGGCCGAGCGCCAGTCGCGCATCCCGCTGACGGTCGATCGCGCCGCGCTGGAACGCCAGATCGAGCGGCTGTATCGTGATCCCCTGAACACGTACCTGCCGCTCGACGCGATCACGTTCATTGCCGGCGCACAGATCCAAGGCCAGTCGATGGAGGCGGAACTCCAGCGCCTGCGGCCATTGGCCTATGCCCGCTATCAGCAGGTCCGGCAACTGGAGCGCCCCAAGCGATGAGCCGTCCCGGTCCACCACAGGACCGGCCGAAACCGCATCGCGGCGACGACGCCCTTGCCCGACCGCGCCACGGCGTCAACGCGTGGCGTGCAGCAAGATGGCCTGCAGCGTGCCGTCCGGCCCACGCTGGATGCGCACGGGCTGGCCATCCACGGTACGCGCCAGCGCCGAGCCCTGCAGGTCCAGCTCGACCATCAGCCGGCTCCGCCCCGTGACCGGCACCAGCCCGGCGTCGGTGAGACGGACCACGATGTGGCTGGACGTACCCTGCTGCTGCACGAGCTGGGCCGCCAGCCGAATGCCCCGACTCAGATCGCCCTCGCCCAGCCCACGCAGCGTGGCCACGCTCGGTCGCTTGGACTTGGCGAGCTTGAGCGCCAACTCGCGGTCGGTGAGCTCCACGCCGAGCTTGTACTGGTATCGGTAGACCGTCGTCGTCACCACATCGAAGAGCGGCGAGAGTATGGGCGGCGCGGTATGCGGATCTTCGTACAGCAGCCCTAAGTTCTTCAGGTGCGCGTCGCCATTACGCACGAGCACGGTCAGTGCCAAATACTCGAAAAAAGCGCCGGCAACTGTCCCGGGGCATTCGCACCACAGCAGGCATTGATCACCTTTGCGATCTGCTCGTCGGACCCGCGGTACTTCTCGTCGTTGCTGCGGTTCGTCAGCACCACCATATCCTCGAAGCCGAGCTGCCGCCCCCGACCAGATCAAAGCGGGCCATCACGAAAAGCTGCCACGAATCCGACAGCCAGAAGTCCGGGACCGTCAGCCCCGCCCGGCGCGCCGCATCCATGCAGAGGAACTCGTTTTGCGCCAGATGCGAATAGTCCTCGCCACTGGCCCTGACGATCAGGTCCGGCATGACCACGCTCGCACGCGTGCCCAGCGGCACCGGCGGCTTGTCAGCGTCCGGAATCATGATCTTGGGCCGGAAGCCGCTGATGCCCGAAGTCAGGTAGGTATCCACGAGGTACTCGAACAGCTCGGCCGACCCCGCGTTCTCCAAGACCGTCGCAAGGCCCACCCCGGCGCCCAGCCGCTTCGCCGGTGCGTCGGGCTCTGCGTAGCGCAGGCGTCCGATCTGGTTGGCCCCGGTGAGCGACAGCAGCCGCATATCGTCGAGCTGCATGAGCTTGCCGAACTTGTGGCGGAGATAGCCCTCCGGGCGGTTCATCGCAAAGAGCGGATGCAGCACGGTGCTGCCATAGCTTTCGAGCCCGATCGGCATGCCCAGCGACACTTCGCAGGGCCGCTCGGTGGTCGTATAGTCGAAAACAAAGCGCGAGGCCTTGTCGAGCGTCCCCGACGCCCCTTGGGGCATGGTCGCCAGCAGCGTTTGAGCTTGTATTCTCATCCTCGTCCTCCAGCATGGCGCGCAGCGCAGCTGCCGTGGGGCGGGCATCGGTGATGGCCACTCCCTGTTTTTCTGAATAATTTCGACGCGCCCCCGCCAGCCGCGGTCCATGACGAGGCGCCACGCCATCAGATTGGCATCGGCGCCTTGAGGCGCCATGGCCGGTTGCGGGGCGGGCACGCGAGCGACCGGAAAGGGGGAGCGTTACGGGATCGGCGAAGTAACTGCGAGTTCGGCAGTTCGACGTAGTCTCATGAATGCTGAGCATTCATAGCCCTGACGTTGCCTTTCAGCAACTGTCGAAGGGAATAGTTACGGACGAAATCCAAATCAGAGCTTTTTGGCTGTGTGATTGCTCTTGCGCATGGTGAGCATCGCTCGCGCGATCCTTGATCCTCAACACCCTCCTTCAAAGAGGTTCGTCAAACCATTTCGTGATGAAAGACCAGCTGAAGTCTGCCCGCTTTCGCGTGGGGTGATGTTGCCTTGCGGCGCAACCCCCCATCCGTCCCATTACAGGACGGCCTTCGCTTTCTCAGTCCTCCTCTATCGCACCGCCCTGCCCGGATGGGCAGCGATATGGACTTACCGTGTTCCACATTGTTTGCAAGAATGGAGTAGGTTCAGTCTGTCCACCGTGTTGCCCCATATTTCCTCTGTAATAACGATGGTTGCGACCGTTCAGATACCTTAACCTTGCCATCCAGCCTAGCGCCCCATCCGCATTGACACTCGCAGATGCGCCTCGGTCTCGCGACTTTGGCGTGACTGACGTCGGGCTACGTTGTCCCGATGGCTTCACACGGGGCCGTTACCAGCCCCGCATGCACCGGTAGCCTGACGGAACGCCCGGTTTCCTTCCTCGCTTGTGAGGTGGTGAAGCAACAAATAATGCGACCTCACGTCGCGCAAAATAATTTACATTGCGTTTTTATCAGCATTTTGAGCCCGGTTCGATGTGACGCTCATTGAATTTTGTTATAGATCAAGCACTTAGCACCCCCAAACACAGATGGGACCGGATGGCGAGGGACATCTGAGTGAGTCCTAGGCAGTTCTGCGCTTTCCGGCTATCGGACCTTCCTACCGAGAGGTGCCTGGACCGCCCAGCGGACCAAAGATGATCGCCATCTCAGATCGAGGTGCGGTGCGCATGCTCCTTTTTTACTTACCATTATCCGAATAATGGTAAGTAGATGTGCTGGCTGGATATAATCGCTCACATCTGGCTCTAGAGCCCGCCGCTGGTCTTGCCCGGTGATGCGCCAGCCGGCTACCTACCTTCGCCGTGGCCAGCCATGACATCTGCCCAAACTGCCCCGCCAATGGATACCTCGCCCCTCTCGCCGAATGCGCTGGCTAGCCCGGTGCTGCCGGGTGGGCTCTCCGACGCCGAGCTGGTGCGCGCATGGATCGACGCCAAGTCCGCAGCGGGCCTTGGTCTGCGTGCCAGCACGCGCAGTCAATACGAGCTCGAGGCGCAGCGCCTGCTGTGGTATGCGCACGCGCTGGGCCGACCCATCGCCAGCTGGCAGGTTACCCATGCCAGCGACTATCTTGCCTTCCTGCGCGACCCGCCGGCGCACGCGGTTAGCGACGCCAGGGCGCGCCGCGGCAGCGCGGCTTGGCGGCCGCTGCGTGGCCCGCTTTCCGAGGCGTCGCGGCGTCAGAGCGCAGTTATCGTGGGCGGCCTGTTCGACTGGCTGGTACGGGTTGGGGCGCTGCGGATCAATCCGTTCGCGTCAGTGCCGCGAGTGCGCGCTGCCACAGGGCCGGGCTCTCAGCGGCGTTTTCTCGAACTGGAACAGGTCGCCGCGGTATTCGAAGCGATCGAAGTGCGTCCGGCGCCGACACGATGGGCGCAACTACACCAGGCGCGCGACCGCCTGCTAGTTGCGCTGCTGTTCCAGACGGGACTACGCGCCTCCGAGGTGACCGGGCTGACGTGGGCGGATTTCGAACGCCATCCTGGCCGGTCCGGTGCGTTCTGGACCGTGCGTATCCGTCACGCCAAAGGTGGCAACGATCAGCTGGTGCCGTGCGACAACGCGATGGACGAACTAGCGCGGTGGCGCCGTTTGGTGGGATTGCCGCCGACGCCGAGTGCCACCGACACCATGGCGGTCATCCCGGCGATCGCCAGCGGGCGGCTGCGCGCCGCACCGCTGGCCGATACGGTTGAGCTCCATCGAAAGTTGAGCCAGCCGCTGCGTACGCGCCAAGGGATCTACGCGGTCGTACGCGCGGCATTCGCCGAAGCGGCCGACCGCCTGGAGCGAGGATGCCGTAGCGAGGAAGCGGCCCGACTCCGGGCCGCGTCGACGCACTGGCTACGGCATACGCATGCCACACATCTGCTACGCGCCGGCGTACCGGTAACCGACGTGCAGCGTGCCTTGCGGCACCGCGACATCAACACCACGCGGCGGTACACCCACGAAGCGCTGGAAGACGTAGCGCATGCGCTAGCCGGCAAAATTCCGGGCGTCGCATAGAGTGCTGGTTGAGAGCACTCGTGCGCTCTCTCGCCGTGCGCCGCTGTCTTATCCAACTGTCTATGAAAGGCAGTGAAGAACCAGGGACGACAACCCTCGTTGATATGGCCCAGTGAGCAAGCGATCCACTGCGAATGTAGCCAAGTCAGACTGACCAGCATACGCGCCATGAAGCCGGGGGCCGGGTTCACCGAGATCGACATGCAGTTGCCCGCCCGGCCGTCGCAACTAAAATTCGTACTGAAATTTCCCCGCGACTTTATGGCTTGGGCATCAAGCGGAATTGATACCGGTCTCGCTCAATGCGGGAGGGCGATACCAGGGCCGCCCCAACTTGGGAACGTCACGAATGCCGCTCGTCAGCTTCCCGAACTGGGATGGTTGGTGAGTCGCGCCAAGCAACGTCGCAATTTGGGAAGGTCGGTGGGCCGCGCCAGGCACCGTCCAACTTGGGAAGGCCAGCGAGCCGTGCCAGGCAGCGTCCCGACTTGGGAAGGTCGGCGAGCCCGCCGGACAGCGCCCCAACTTGGGAAGGTCGGCGGGCCACGCCTGGCAGCGTGCCAACTTGGGATGGTCGACGAGCCGCGCCGGGTAGCGTCCTAACTCGGGAAGATCAGCGAGTCGCGCCGGGCATCGTCCCAACTTGGGAAGATCGGCGAGCTGTGCCTGGCGGCGTCCCAGCTTGGGAAGGTCAGCGAGCCGTGGCACTGCCCCAACTTGGGAAGGTCCGCGAGCTGCGGCCCGGCGCTGTCCCAATTTGGGAAGATTGGCGCGCCGTGCTTGGCACTATCCCAACATGGGAAGGCCAATGAGCTGCGCCGGGCACCGTCCCAACTTGGGAAGTCGACGAGCCGCGCCGGGCACCGTCCCAACTTGGGAAGGTC
This sequence comes from Cupriavidus sp. 22TCCZM01-5, assembly GCF_057798915.1. Lineage (NCBI taxonomy): Bacteria > Pseudomonadati > Pseudomonadota > Betaproteobacteria > Burkholderiales > Burkholderiaceae > Cupriavidus > Cupriavidus sp. 22TCCZM01-5. The sequence continues at coordinate 27,792 of NZ_JBYOJR010000053.1, read as the reverse complement.
GACGAGCCGCGCCAGGCACCGTCCCAACCTGGGAAGGTCGACGAGCCGCGCCAGGTAGCGTCCCAACTTGGGAAGGTCGACGAGCCGCGCCAGGTAGCGTCCCAACTTGGGAAGGTCGACGAACCGCGCCAGGTAGCGTCCCAACTTGGGAAGGTCGACGAGCCGCGCCAGGTAGCGTCCCAGCTTGGGAAGGTCAGCGAGCAGCGCCAGGCACCGTCCCAACTTGGGAAGGTCGGCGAGTAGCGCCAGGCACCGTCCCAACTGTGGAAGGTCGGCGAGCCGTGCTTGGCACTGCCCCAACTTGGGAAGGTCGACCCGCGTCGCCCATGCTCAGCGTTCGACAATAAAAAAGCCCGCTCGAAGCGGGCGTGGTTACTTGTAGGTGTACCTACTTGGGCTGGTGGTGGAACGATTCGCTGATGAGCTGTCGGATTTGCGTCTCCAGGGCCTCGGACAGAACCCCAGCTCTGATCTTCACCGTGAAGCCGTTGACGTCCTTCGTAATGGAACCAGCCTGTTCCCTGCCGGAGAAGAACTTGTCAATACTTCGCTCACTCGCGGAACTCGGCGCCGATGCGCGCCGGGTTGCGAGTGCTTTGATAGCGCCAGCGACTTTCCCTTGCTCCATCTTTCCCGATGCTACGAGCGGCCAAATCTCTTTCGCAGCATCGTTGCCAGCTTCCCCATACTTCCGAATCGTCGTGACAATGGCTTCGGCCGCGCTTCCGCCGAGCAGCCGCGGTTGAAGGTCGAGATCCTGCAACACGAAATCCGGCAACTGCGCGAAGCTAAGGAATCGATAAAGACCGCTCTTGGACAGGCCAAGCGCCTCCGCAAGTCGTACGCGGGACGGAAATTCCTTCTCCGTGCGCCGGACCGACAGCGCAATTTCATAGTCAGAAAGGTCGTCGCGGCTAATGTTCTCGACCATGGCGAGCACCGCCATATCCGCATCAGAACACTCCACGACGACGGCCTTGACGGTATCGAACCCAAGCATTTTGTGGGCGCGCCACCGGCGCTCCCCTGCAACAATCTGGTAGCCGGATTCAGCGCGGCGTACCACGATCGGTTGCATGAGTCCCACTTCACGAATCGACTCAGCAAGCTCCGACAGCTTGCCTTCACTAAACACGCGACGGGGCTGCCATGGGTTCGGCACGATGTCAGCGACAGCGAGTTGCGACGCGACGCCGGCTGCCTCCAACTCTTGGACACGGAGTTGCGCAACGGCGAGCGCCCCGGTGAGGCCAGGCGCCGTCTGGGTTCGCTCGCTACGCTTGACTTCGTCCTGCTGAATCGCCGAGGTCTTGCGGATGCCCGCCGTCTTAGCCAGCAGCTGTTCTCGCATATTGCTCATTGCGCGCTCCTCCATTTTTCTGCATAGATTTCATCCAACCACCGGCAATAGTCCATAATCGGCTGACGCACGCGCTGCAGCGACTTGGCCGCGCTATGCGTGCTACTCACGTCGAACACCGTCGAGAATGCCAGCGCCCCGGTGCTCATCACCGAACTCGCCGGCACCTCGATCGAATGCAGCCACTTCTCATAAGCGCTCTGCGCCCAGGCACGCACAATGGGTGCCGACGAGGTGCGCCCATAATCGACCTTCGAGAGCAGCAACGAGACGAAGTCGTATTTCTTGTCGGCTTCATACTTGATGAAGCTTTTGGAGACGTCTGAAAACAAGCGCCAGAACGACAGCGAGCTGATGAAGTCGAGGTTCTCAGGAACCATCGGCATGACCATCGCGTCTGCCGCCAGCAAGGCGTTCAGGTTCATGTAGGAAAGCGAGGGAGACGTATCCATGAGGATATAGTCATAGTGCTTGCGCAACGGCTCTAACCCTTCCCTCAGCACCGTCCAGAAGCGAAAGCCAGGCTTGATTTTCTGCATCGCGGGCAGATGGAACTCTGCCCCAATCAGTTCGGTATGCGCAGGGATCAGGTCAAGGCCATCCCAATAGGTTGACTGGATGCTTCCCTGCAGTCCCCCCTCGATTTGCTGGTCGTAGATATAAGGCAAGACCGTGTCTTCTGGCGTGACATCCTTCTCGGCGTACAAGCCACACAGTTCCGAGAGTGAGGCCTGAGGATCCAGGTCGACAACCAGGACCTTTCTGCCACGCAATGTCAGCCCCTGAGCTAGGCACATAGTCGTGGTCGTCTTTGCCGAGCCGCCCTTGAGCTGGGCGGTAATAATGATTTTTCCTTCGGGCTCTCGCGTGCCTGTGACCAACGGCGTCTGGTAAATGTCGGAGACCTTCTGCACCCAGATGCGTGCCTCCTCGAGCGTGAAGGTTCGGGTACGCCCAGTACCGGCAGCCTTTCCGGGTGGCAATTCGCCGTCTCCCTTGGTCGCGAGGTACTGAACTTGCGAGTGGGAGATGTTGCACAGGTCTGCAATCTCCCCCGTCTTGAAAATCGGTGCGGTTTTTCGCGGCCGCGGTGCGAGAATCGTCTCGCGAAGTTCGTCTGTAAAAATGGTGACCTTTTCCGCGAACTGGGATATCTGCTCTAGCGGTACAGTTCGGTCGACTGCTGGAAGTTGGCTCGTTTTCACCATTCTGAGGTTTATCCGGATAACTCGATAAAGCTCAGAATACAGGAAACACTTGAGCAACGGCTCATAAATCGCTGTTTTTTAACTAAAGTTTCTTTGAAAACAACGATTTTGCCTAAATTTTGGGCAACCTCGGGACGTCTTGGGGTTCACATGATGGCTTTGGAAAGCCGTGCGACATTCCTCACCTTATAAGCAGAGCCAAAAGGTGGCACAAATGACCTCACCTTCAACCTGTTCATCGCCGTCGGCACCGGCAAGGTGAGGTCGATTGTGCCGTTCGGCAGAATTGGAGAAGTGAACTTGGCGAACTCTGGCACAATGAACCTCACCTTCGTTCCCTCCCAGTACAAGGTGGTCGGACGTTTGGTGTGGGGGAGGGCACCTGGTAAGCGCCGTCGCACAATCGACCTCACCTTTGCACGACCCATACAAAGAAGGGCATGACGCAAAAGCAGAGATGGTGAGGTCCTTTGTGCTGCTTTACAGCATGGATTAGCGCTGGAGCCTCATCACGTCGCAGTGACGACGATTTTCAGCCGTCAAGAGTGGAGCGGGGTGCACCTGCGCGCCGATGCACAATGGACCTCACCATCCTTTGAGCGGCGAGACCCTTTGCCTGGGAGCGGCGGTGAGGTTTGTTGTGCCCTCCACCTCTCTAATGGTCAGCACAAGAAACCTCACCTTCATCTCATGCACAAGGAACCTCACCATGCAGCTGAGCGCGGTGTTGGCCTTGCCCTGTCCAAGTGGGTCTACATGACCCCAGCGATCCTCTTGCAACTTCGGCGCCGTTCCGGTTAGAGATCACGACAACAGGGACGCAGAAATGGGTACGCTCGTGTGCAGCGATCAATAGGTCAATGCGCACTGATCGCTTCGAGACTGCAAGCGCCATGCTGGTTGGATGTTTTTTGAAGTAAACAACCTAGCAAACAAACGGAGAATCACGAAATCCTTTTCGATCAATGGCTTAACCCTTCAAAGGTGAGGTTAGCTGTGTCATTGGTGAGGTTCTCTGTGCTGCCAAGGTGCGGTTTACTGTGTGGCGCAGGTGAGGTCTATTCCGCGACAAGGTGAGGCTCATTGTGCAAACACCCCGAAGGTGAGATGTATTGTGCGGCACGTGTGGACAAGTCCGATTTGCCCAGGCGGGGCTATGGTTCGAACCACACGCGTAACGGATATTGGTGAGGTTGGTTGTGCGTCTGGTGAGGTTCGTTGTGCGCGTCACCCCAAACTGAGCCGACAGCGCGACGGACCAACGTGAAGGTGAGGTTTGTTGTGTTGACAGGACCTCACCATCACATGCTAGAGTCGCCCGAGAACAAGACGAGTGAGAAGACGAGTATGGAGACGGACAATCCAGTGGAGGTCAAAGCGAGAACGACGCCTCGCCAAATGGCGCTGGCATTGTTCGAAGACATGTTTGACCTCGGGTTGCCCATCAATGAGGCAAACCGGGAAATCGGCTATCAGCGCAATAATTTCTTCACGGAAATTGTCAACATGGGGTTGGCGGCGCGACGGTTCCTGGATGCCGCGTATTTCATCGTGGCACAAGAACCGGAGGTTCCAGACCAATACGATGTCGAGCTGAACTACTTCAAGTGGTTGATGCGCTATGACAGCCGTAACCTGAAGCACCTGCGCACCATCGCGGACGAAGCGCAGAATGCCAAGGTCCGGGTCACCAATACACCGTCAGACCGTGAGCCGGATGAGAACGATATCTGGGTCCAGGTTCAGTTGATCGGCATGGTGGCGATGCACCGCGGCCGCGTCCGTTTCGATGTGCATCACAGCTTGATCCCGCATATTCGAGACCCACGCAAATCTCACTGGCTCAGCCTTCGCATCTCAACGTCTTTTACCCGCAGCCTCGCGCGCGCGATCTATGACAAGGTCCTGCCAAGTGTGCCCAACGGGCGTACAGACTGGATCAAGCTCGAGGAGATGCGGACCTGGCCCGGAAAGATGGGCGCGAACGCGACCATCTTTAAATACTTCAAGCGCGACTGGCTGGAGCCGGCAGTTCGTGAAATCAATGACATCTCGGATATCGAGCTGTCCTACGAGACTAAGACCGAGTCGACGTCCTCCAAGAAGGTCGACCGGATTCGGTTTCTGCTCAAGCGCAAGGACACGGCGGACGCTGTCATGGCAAGCCTGTCCGATGCCAGCCAGATCTATAAGATCCTGAAGGAAGAGTTCAACCTCTCAACCCGTCAGTTCGGCGAGATTTCCGAGAACCGCGAGACATGGAACGATGATCGCATCCTGCAGGCGATCGAGTACACCCGCTTCAAGCTCAATCGCGGTCAGATCAAGAAGAGCCCCGCTGGCTATTTGATGAAGGCCTTGCGCGACAACTGGCGCATGTCAGAGGCCGAACGGACGATGGTTCAGGTCCAGACCAAGCTGCTCGTCGAAGAAGAACAGAAGGAAGCCGCGAAGATTGCTGTCAAGACAAGCGTGGAGCGCAGTGTGGCCTCGCGCGATGACGAGACTCGCGCTCGCATGAACGAAGAGTCGCGGCAAGGGCGCGAGCACTTCGGGGCGGCGGATACCAAAGCGCGAGGGGATTTTGTCCGGGCATGGCTCGCCTCGCGCGAGGGCAAGCTTGTGTTGAAGCGGATGAGGCTGGAGGCATCGTCCGTATCCGAAGACATCATCCTCGCGAATTCAGATTTGGCCTGGTACCTGGGCCAATTCGTGTTTGGGCGTATGGCTTCCTCGCGCGCTTGAAGGCCGCAGATTTCCTACCTGGCCGCTCGCGTCTGCGCGCGAAACTCGAATAACTCTCACGCGGCGCGGCTTTCGGTCACCCACCTGAAGCGCCAGCCAAAGGGGGGGAACGTCGGATGTGGATAAAGCCGCGAACGCCAAAGCTGGAGGAGGCCGATGGGCGTGCCAGGAAAACACCTTCAACGCCACCACTTCACTGGCGCGCAAGCCGGCGCCATAGGCGACCGCGAGCGCGGTCTGGTGCTTCAGGTTCCCGGCGGCCGCCAGCAGTCGAGCGACTTCGTCGGGGCTAAGAAGTACCACGGGCAGGGTGCGTGGTACTCGTACGGGGCGCATCTTGGCCATGCGTTGAGCATCGCCGAGCGTCACTTCAAAGAGGAACTTCAATCCGGTGATCGCGGCATTGAGCGAAACCGGGGAGATACCGTGATCGACCAGATGGAGTTGATAGCGCCGCAGGTCCTCGGTGCTCGCCGTGTCGGGAGCGCGGCCGAGAAAGGCCGCGAACTGGCACACGGCGCGGATGTATTGGGTCTCGGTCTGATCCGCAAGCTTGCGCATCCGCATGTCTTCGATCATGCGCTGGCGTAGCGGGCTGATGGTAGGCGTCGCGACTGACATGGCTGTGCTCCTGTCGAGGCTCGAGGCGAATTGCCTCGGTCCTCAACATAGGAAACAGCGCTGGCGATTGAGTCACTTCGCGCTTGGCCGGAGGGTTACCGCGCGAGCGGTTTAGTGTACGCCCGTGAGGGCGTGCTATCTGCGGGGTGTAAGTCCCCGTCGGAGTTGGCCACAGCTCCGTAGCTGAAGGTAACTGCGTCGTCGCGAGGCGGGGTAGTTCGGGCTTTTCCAGGAAGATGAAGCGACCACCGGCGAGGATGGCAAACTCGGAGTTCCCGAAACCCGCTCTGCAAGCTCCGAGGAGAAGTACGGCGGGGCGCAGAGATCGCGCTCGTCCACCAGCCGGCGTCGGTGTCGCGATCGACGGAAGATCATCAAGCCTGTCAAACCGCCTGTGCGGCGGTGGCTACGAAAAAATCGCAAGCTACGCGCCACTAAAAGCACGGCGGTGTCGAAAATTGTCATGCAGTTTATCTCTATGACGCTCCTTGGTGAGTGCCTTAAACTCCTCTTACCCAGCTGAAATCCCTGAATAATCAGTGGCTTGAGCGTCCTCCCGATGTGTTGCCGACCACGAGTGGGAAGCTGTGGCACGCCGATTGCGGAAAGATGACGCCTTGGGATGAAATCGCAGTGGCGTCAGATCTACCGCATCACGATTCAGATTGCATTTGCGCCGGTGTGAGCTCACCTTGGCTCCATCTGGCATTGCCCAGATAAGACTCTGTGTCCCTGGGATCGCCTCCTGTGCGCGCCAACATTCTGCATCCGACCGGCCGTCGTCGCGGCAGCCAGAGGATCCGACATTAGAGACCATGCACCTTCGGTTCTGCACGGTACTGCGGTCGACTCGAGACTGGCACGGTTCCGGGTTTGCGCTGCCGTATACTCGGATCCCACGGCTGCCCGAGAAACCGACTACTGGCATTGCATGCCACGGAGATGGCGCAAAGCAGGAGGGTGACATTGAACAAGACACGACGCAGCAAACCGGCCGAACAGGATGCGGAATTCGCTCCCAGTCTTCAGGCCTCCGACGTCCTCAAGCAACTGCATTTCAATCCAGCTGAAGGGCTTATCTGGCTCGAGGGACGCCGAATGGTACTGCTGCATGCAGAATCGCTTGGCGCGTTACGGCAGGAATTCATCCTCGGCGTAGGGATGGAAGCCACACGTGGCTTGCTCACCCGGTTCGGCTATTCCGCGGGATGTCGCGACGCGGAACTCGCATTGAAGATGCAGCCCCCCGGAACTTCGGTCGACAAGCTGCTGATCAGTGGTGGCTACTTCCATGCCTTGCAGGGCATTGTCAGCCCGCCAACGGTGGTGTCGCAGAACCTCGATATCGAGAAGGGCATCTGCTTTATCGATTTCTACTGGAAGAACAGCTACGAGGACCAGCTTCACATCGAGGCGTTCGGCGTGGGGTTCTCGCCTGCATGCTGGATGGAGGTCGGCTATGCGTCCGGCTTCCTGAGTACATGCGTGGGTCGGCGCATTCTCGTGCGCGAAGTCGAGTGCCGTGCCATGGGATCGGACGTTTGCCGATGCATTGCGCGTCCTGTGGAGGACTGGCCGGACGCAGAACTCGATCTCGCGTACTTCGAGCCGCGGCCATTTCGGATATCCGCGCCAGAACCGAAAGAGGGGCACGAGGTGCCATCCGTTCTTGCGCGCCAGGAAATCACGTCGAGGCACAGCGAGCGACGTGGCGTGATTGGCGCTTCCGTCGCGTTCAACAACGTCATGCACAAGGTCCAACGCGTCGCACCGACCACTGCGACAGTGCTCCTGCTTGGTGAAAGCGGTGTTGGCAAAAGCGCCTTTGCGAAGGAGATCCAGCGCAAGAGTACGCGATCGGACAAGCCTTTCCTCGAACTCAACTGCGCAGCGATTCCCGAACAACTGATGGAGGCTGAGCTTTTCGGCGCAGAACGCGGCGCCTATACAGGCGCAGGAGAGGCACGACGGGGGCGCTTCCAGGTGGCCGATGGCGGCACGCTGTTCCTCGATGAAATCAGCAGCTTGCCGATGACAGCGCAGGGCAAGCTGCTGCGGGTGATCCAGACAGGAGAGTTCGAACCTCTGGGTAGTACGGTCACGCGCCGCGTTGACGTGCGCATCATCGCGGCCGCCAATGAAAACCTATGGGTTGCGGTCAGCGAGGGCCGCTTCCGTCAGGATCTCTACTACCGGCTGAACGTATTTCCGATCCAGATTCCCCCACTGCGCGAACGCCGCGATGATATTCCGCTGTTGCTGGAGCATTTGCTGCGCAAATACAGCGAGCGGTACGGCAGGCGCATTCCCGGCGTCACGGCACAGGCGCTCCAGATTCTTCTGAACTACCGCTGGCCCGGCAATGTGCGTGAGCTGGAGAACGTGATTGAACGCGGGGTGATCCTCGGGGAGGACCACCAACCGCTGGGTTACCACCAGCTCGTCACCGTCGATAGCGAAATGGGAGCGCATGTTCCGATGGCACCCAACGAGCAGGGGTTGCTTGCGGAGCGACGTGATTTCCATCTGGAGTCTGTTTCGATGGAGGCTGCGCAGGAGGCGGAGGCACTGACGCTGTGGGCCGAAGGCATCGTCGCGCGGTCCAATGTGTCGCTCACCGATGTCGAGAACACGCTGGTCAAGGCTGCGTTTCGGGCGGCACAAGGGAATTTCACGCACGCAGCGGGATTGCTTGGCATGACGCGTGCGCAGCTGGCGTACCGCGTCAAGAAGATGGAGGAAGAGGAGCCGCCGCCCTGACATCTGTCACAGCGACTGATTGCCGATAGGTGTCTTGAACCCGGGGGCGTTTCTGCCTGCCGGGTTTTTTTTCATTCCTCCCAGCTCTCAAAATTTCGCAAGTGATGTCAGCCGCGGATCGCCGCGCGCTCATAGATTCATCAAGCATCGCTGCCCCCGGGCTGAATCCGGCGATCGCTTCCTTCCTTCAGATCAGCGAAAAAAGTACCGAATAATCAGGTACTTAATCGCTCTCTCCACGCTTCCATCGATGTGCCTGTTCCGCATTGGCACAACGCTTGCGAACAAGTTGTGCCGCCGCAGAGAAAACGGCAGTTTTCGTCAACCAAAAGATCGCGTCGCGCGGCTATCCAATTTCGAGCGACGCTCAAGGAGACAGCATGTCGGATATTTCCGCGTTGGGTTACGTCGTCTTCAACGTCAGCGACCTCGACCAATGGGAATCCTTTGCCACCAGCATTCTCGGCCTTCAAGTCGCGCGGAAGACGCGCGACGTGCTCGGCCTTCGCATGGATGAATGGGCGCAGCGCATCCTGCTTGAACGCGGCACGGATGATGATCTCGTGGCGCTTGGCTGGCAGTTCGACAACAGCGAAGCTTTGCATGACTATGTACAGCGCCTGCGTGAACGGGACGTAGACGTGGTCGAGTGCGATCGCCAGCTCGCGCAGTCACGTCAGGTTGAAGCGGCCTTCTTTTGCATGGACCCAGAGGGCTTTCGCCACGAGTTCTTCTGCGGACCGACGTACGCGCCGATGTCGACACCATTTCGTTCAGCAGTGCTGGCGGGAGCAGGATTCGAGACCGGCCGCCTGGGGGTAGGCCATATCTTCGGCATCTCGCGCGATTATCCCGGCGCGGTGAAGTTCTGCACGGAAGTGCTGGGGATGAGGATCTCGGACTACATCCGCGACTCGGAGTCCATTCCCGGCGTAACCGTGGATTCGACGTTCTTCCACGTCGCGACCGGCCGCCATCATTCGTTCGCCACGGCGAGTATGCCGTTCCCGAAGAAGATGCACCACCTGCTGCTGCAGGTGCAATCACTGGACGACGTTGGACTTGCCTTTGACCGTGTGCGCAAAGCCGGTGTGACGGTGCTCATGGAAATCGGCCATCACCCGAACGACGGCATGGTGTCGTTTTACTGCATCACGCCGTCCGGCTTTGCCCTCGAGTACGGATGGGGCGGGGTCGTCATCGACGACGCCGACTGGACCATCCGCAACTACACACAACTGAGCGACTGGGGCCACCGCTTGCAGCCCCCTCCCGCTGCGGCGTGACGCAGGCCACGCCATTACCCGACTCAACCCAATTCAATTCAAAAGGAGACTTCCATGAGCTTGTGGCTCGATTTTCTCGGCGCGGAGATCCGCTACGTAAAGACCAGCTTCGGTTCGATCCGCATCGCCGAAGCCGGAAAGGGCAATGCCGAAGCGCTGTTCCTGATGCATGGCATCGGCGGGCATATCGAAGCGTATGCGAAGAACGTCGTACCGCTTGCCGACACCTTCCATGTGATCGCACTGGACTTCATCGGCCATGGCCTGTCCGAGAAGCGCGACGACGTCGAGTACACCCCGGTCACCTACGCACGCCTGCTGGCCGAGTTGATGGATGTGATGGACATCCAATCCGCGCACCTGTCGGGCGAATCGCTGGGCGGGTGGGTCGCGGGCGTGTTCGCCGCGCTGTACCCGGACCGCGTCAAGCGCCTGGTGTTGAACACGGCTGCTGGCATTCCCGTGGTGTCGGAAAAAGGCCGTCAGGACCTGCACAACCTCGACGAACTGAACAAGAAGAACTTCGGCAAGCCGCCTTCGGTGGAAACCATCCGCATGCGTATGCAATGGCTCATGCACGAATCGAACTGGCATCTGCTGGACGACGAGTTGATCGGCAGCCGCCTGGCGCTTTACACGCTTCCCGATTTCCAGCGGACCGCGCCGTTGGTGTTCGCGCTCGTCAAGCGCCACGACGAACTGGGCGAGAGCGGCGCCATGATCCAGCCGCAGGACCTGCAGTGCGAAACGCTTTACCTATGGACGCGCGACAACCCCATACATGACGTCGCTGCGGCGACGGCAGCTTGCGAGCGTACGCCGAAGGGACAGCTGTATGTGATGCAGGCTGAGGCTGCCCACTGGCCGCAATACGAAGCGCCCGACGAGTTCAACGCCGTCATGCGCAAGTTCCTGACCACTGGCGACTGCTGACTTGCAGCCACGAAACATCGAACGAACAAGGAGACCGATATGGGAGTCATTGCAGACAAGAGCTTTGTCGCGCCTGGCATGGAGGAACTGGTGCAGCGCGCCAGGGACATGGTGCCCTGGCTGCGCGAGCAGGCGGACACCGTGGAAGAACAGCGTGCGGTGCCGCCGTCGACCGTCGAAGCATTCCGCCAGGCAGGCTTTTTCAAGATCCTGCAGCCGGCAGCATGGGGCGGCTATGAGATGAACCCCGAAGCGCTCTACCGCGTAGTGATGGAGATCGGCCGCGGCTGCCCGTCGAGCGGATGGACGCTGGCAATTCTCGGCATCCACCAGTGGGAGTTCGGCAAAATGAATCCGCGCGTCGGCGACGAAATCTGGGGTGAGGACCGCGACGTGCTGGTCAGCTCGTCGTACGCACCGGTGGGCAAGGCGCGCAAAGTGGAAGGCGGCTGGATGCTGTCGGGGCGTTGGCCGACATCGAGCGGCTCGGATCATGCGCACGGTGGTGCGTTTCTCGGTGCGCGCGTGTTTGACGAGCAAGGCAATTTTCGCGATCTGCGCGCCTTCCTTGTCAAGCGCGAGGACTACGAGCTGATTGACGACTGGCAAGTGGTCGGCCTGTGCGGCACGGGAAGCAAGAGCCTGAAGATCACGACCGAGGCGTTCGTTCCTGATCACCGCTCGCACAGCATTGTCGAGTACAGCATTGGTTCCAGCGCACCAAGCTACCAGATGCCGTTCAACCAGGTGTTTTATGGGGTGATCTCTTCGGCAATCGTCGGTTTTGCGCAAGGCGTGATCGATCTCTTCATCGAGCACACAAAGCCCAAGCAGAACCAGTTTGCGATGGGGCCGGGGCCTGCCAAGAACCCGTTCATCCAGGAAAAGCTGGGCCATGCGGTGCTGCTGATCCGCTCGGCACGCGCGCGTATCCTGCAGGGCATCCAGGAAGCTTCCGTCTATGCCAACCACGGCGAACTGGTGCCGATGGACCTTCGCGTGCACCAGTTTCTTGATGTGCAGGCTACCGGCAAGGATTGCTTCGCCGCCGGCCACATGCTGTTCAAGAAGAGCGGAGCACGGGGCATTTTCCTGAATACCCCGATGCAGCGTCAGCTCCGTTCACTGCTGGCAGCCTCCAATCACATCACCCAGAACGAGGACGATACCTCCGCGTTCCTCGGTGCCTACCTGCTTGGCGAGGCACTGCCGCCGGGCGTGTTTGAACTGCCGGGAGCGGCAAACGCGTAACTGCCCGCATCGACACAAGGCCCGGGATCACGGGCCAACGATAACAACACGAGGAGACAAAAACATGGTGAGGTCCACCCGCGGCACTGTGCCGTCGCCCAGGCGCAGGAACTCTGCCGAGCCCATACTGCTGGCTTGTCTGGCCGCTGCATTCGGGAGCACCAGCGCACAGGCCTTTGAACTGGAAGGATGGTCCGACGTCAAGGCGCGTTGGGACACGACGGTGAAGTACACCGCAGCATCGCGCCTGAAAGATCCCGACCCGAACGTCGCGAATCAGGGCGGAGCGCAGCCCAACGTCGACTTTGGCGACCTAGGCAATCGCGGAACGCTGATTAACAGCCGCTTCGATATCCTGTCCGAATTCGATCTGCGGTACCAGAACGTTGGCTTTCGCGTCTCTGGTACGTACTGGAACGACAGCCGCTATACGCGTGGGCGTAACGACTTCGACACCCCCGTGCCGAACACGCAGGCGGCGGCACTCGGCGGCCCGAACAACGCCATTCCGCATGGCACACGCCAGACCATGGGTGAACGTGCCGAGTGGATGGACGCATTCGCCTTCGGCCAGTTCGACATCGGCGAGCACAGCCTGACGCTGCGTGCGGGCCAGCACACCTTGCTCTATGGCGAAACGCTGTTCCTCGGCATGAACGGCATTGCCGCCGCGCAGGGGCCGGTCGACGCGGTTAAGGCGCTGTCGTTGCCGAACGCGCAGTTCAAGGAAATTGCGCTGCCGGTGCCGCAGGTGTCAGGCAGCTTTACTATCGCGCCGGATATGAGCATCGGCGCCTACTACCAGTTTGGCTGGCGCGCCAATCGCCTGCCCGCCGCGGGAAGCTACTTCAGTCCGGCCGATTTTGTGGGCGATGGCGCTGACCTGTTGCTGTTGCCGCCTGGACTGCAGCAGGGGCTCGGCGCACCGTCGCCATTCGCTACCAGAGCAGCGGATGCCAAGGGTCGGGACACCGGGCAGTTCGGGATGCAGTTCCGCTTTAAGGCCGGCGATGTGGACTTTGGCGTGTACGCCGCGCGCTACGACGACAAGAATCCCATTGCCGTACTGAGCGTGCCGTCGATCGCGGCTGGCGCCGGCAACTTCGGCAGCGGCACGTACAACCTCATGTACGCGCGGAAGATCGATGTGTACGGTGCGAGCTTTTCCACCGTAGTTGGCGAGACCAACGTGGCCGGTGAAATCTCCACGCGGCGCAACGTGCCGCTTGCCGTGCCGGGCGACCTGATCATGAGCACCAACCCGGGTGCGGACAACAGCCGCAATACGCCCTACGCGCGCGGCAATTCGCTGCACCTGAACCTCTCCGCGATCAGCCTGTTCGGCGGCAACCAGCTGTGGGGTGGTGCAACGCTGGTCGGGGAAATCGCCTACAACCGCCTGCTCGATGTGACGTATCGCCCCAGCGTGGCGCCCGGCGTGCCCGATCCGCTCAACACCACGAGCACGCGCGATGCCGCGGCCGTGCGCGTGGTATTCACGCCGACCTTTTTCCAGGTGATGCCGAACGTCGACCTGGAAACACCGGTGGGCATCGGCTTTGGTCTGTTCGGCCGGTCGGCAGTCGTCCAGATGAGTCCCGAGCATGGCGGCGATTTCACGCTCGGGCTTAACGCGACTATTCATCGCACCGTGAAGGTGGGACTGAACTGCACCCACTTCTTTGGTGGTGCAGGCACGGCGCCATCGGCCGCCAACGGGCCGACGCCCAGCTATGCCTCCTACAAGCAGTACTACAAGGACCGGGACTTCCTTGCCCTGACGCTGCAGACCACGTTCTGAGTTCCAACCGATATCCGTAATAACGGGAGACAAGCATGACGCAAACCAACAAGATGGTAGTGGCCGCAATCATGGCCATGCTCGCAGGCGGGCCGGCCGGGGCCGCTGTATCGGCTGACGACGCCGCGCAGCTCAAGTCCACGCTGACGCCGCTTGGCGCAGAGAAGGCCGGCAACAAGGAGGGCACCATTCCCGCGTGGACGGGGGCCTACACCACCGCGATTCCTGGCGCGGGCAACGGCAAATACCCCGATCCGTTCGCCGCGGAGAAGCCGATTCTGCAAATCACCGCGCAGAACATGAGCCAGTACACCGGCAAGCTCACGGAAGGCACCGTGGCGTTGTTAAAAAAGTATCCGACCTTTCGTGTCGACGTCTATCCGACACACCGCACGGCTGGTGCATCCCAGACGGTGTACGACAACACCTTCAAGGCTGCGACCACGGCAAAGCTCACCGATAACGGCCTGAGCTTCGAAGGGACCTGGAACGGCATTCCGTTCCCGATTCCCAAGAGCGGCAATGAAGTGATGATGAACCATCTCGTGCATCCGACGCCGGCGTCGTTTGAAAGCGTGACGCGCAACTTCGTCGGCACGTCGGACGGCAAGCGCAGCATGGCATCCAAGACACAGCTTGCGAACCTGTTCGCGTACTGGCAGAAGGACGGCAGCGCCGACAAGTACGGCAAGGTGTACCGCTATGTGCGCTTCGAAACGGTCGCGCCGACCTTCAAGGCCGGCGAAGCGGTGGTGGTGCATGACTCACTCGACGTCTCTCAGGATGCGCCGGCCTGGCAGTACCTGGTCGGGCAGCGGCGCGTGCGCCGCGCACCGACCATCGGCTACGACACGCCGGACTTCGTGGCATCGGGCGCGAACTACTTCGATGAGGTCTACGGGTACATGGGCCGCCTTGATCGCTACACCTGGAAGCTCGTCGGCAAGCAGGAAGTCTATGTGCCGTACAACAACAACCGGTTCTTCTCCGCGGGCGACGACAAGGCCTTTGCGCCGTTCCATACGAATCCGGATGCCGTGCGCTGGGAGCTGCACCGCGTCTGGGTGGTGGAAGCCACACTGGCCCAGGGCAAGCGACACGTCGTGCCCAAGCGCCGTCTCTATATCGACGAAGACAGCTGGGCCGTGCTGGCGATGGACGGCTATGACGCCGAGGGCAAGCTCTGGCGCACCTCGCAGGTGATGAACCAGATCGTCCCCGAAGCGGGTGGTCCGCTCGATACGAGCTGCACGGTGGTCTACAACCTGCAGGCCAACAGCATGTCCGTGATCCAGTACGTCGACAGCCTGAAGCTGGTCGCCCCGCGTTCGGTGAGCTATTTCACGGGCGATGCCCTCAGCAATGCAAGTTCGCGTTGAACGCAAGCGCCGCCCCTGTCGGCTGGCGCGGGCGGCCACGGTTCCTGTGACTGATCCATTTGAAGATATCGATGCGTAATCCTATGTATGGTCGGGCGAGGATGTTCTGGCGCAAGGCATGGCTGTGCCCGCTGGCGCTGGCCTGCCTCTGTGCCGGCGCGATGGCGGAGGCGCCCAAGGCGCAGCAAGCGCCGGCGATGAACCCGGACAAGGCAACCAGTCTCGTCAGACTTTCGGTAACGCGCGCGGGAGACCGCCTGGTGTCTGTCGGCGAGCGTGGTGTCATCCTGCTGTCCGATGACAACGGCAGGACTTGGCGGCAGGCGAAGGTGCCGGTATCGGCAGCGCTCACGCGTGTGCGTTTCGCCGACAGCCGGAATGGCTGGGCAGTGGGCCATGGTGGCGTGGTGCTGGCAACGCGCGATGCGGGAGAAACCTGGCAGAAGCAGCTCGATGGTGCTGCCGCCGCGCAACTCGAACTCGCCGCGGCACGGCGCCAGGACGGTGACGCGTCGCGCCGCTTCGCCGACGCGCGGCAACTGGTGCAGGACGGTTCGGACAAGCCGTTCCTCGATGTGCATTTCACCGATGCGCAGCACGGTATGGTTGTGGGGGCGTATGGCCTTGCGTTCGGCACCGACGACGGCGGCAAGACGTGGCAGTCGATGATGGGCAAGGTCGCGCCGGGAGACGGGCGCCACCTCTATGCGATTGCGTCATCGAAGGGCGTCCTGTACCTGTTTGGCGAGCAAGGTACGGTGCTTGGATCCCTGGATGGTGGCAAGACGTTTTCCCGGACGGAGTTTCCCGGCAAGGGCACGATCTTCGGTGCGCTGTCTTCACCGACCGATGACGTGATGCTTGTCTATGGCCTGAAAGGCAACGTGTACCGCAGCGGCGATGCGGGCAAGCGCTGGGAAAGCGTCGAGCTGCCAAACGTATCGATGGTCTCCGCAACCCGGCTTGATGCGCAATCGATCCTGCTGGTGGATGAATCGGGGCTGACCTATCGCAGCCACGACGATGGCCGTCATTTCAACGCTGGGGCACGAGTCCAGTCAGCAACAGACCTCGTGCAGGCTTCCGACGGTGCCGTGATCGGCAGCGGCATGCGCGGAACGTTCCGTATCGCCGGAGCAAATGACAAGCAGGGAGCGAATCCATGAACCACGTTCGGACAAAAGACGAGCATCCGGTCGTGCGCGATCTCGCGCGGTTCGACAGGAACTCGGGTTCGCTGGTCGAGCGGCTGCTGTTCAACCACCGCCTTGCGGTGGTGACGCTGTGCCTGTTGATTACCGCGGTGCTGGGCTTCCAGGCCACGAAGCTGAATCTGGGCGCGAGTTTCGAGAAGATGATTCCCGCGCGCCATCCGTACATCGCCAACTATCTGGCCCACAAGGCCGATCTGGCGGGGCTGGGCAACGTCGTGCGCATTGCGGTGGAGAACACGCAAGGCACAATCTACGACGCGGAGTATCTGGAGACGCTGCGCAAGATCAACGACGAAGCGTTCCTGCTGCCCGGCGTGGATCGTCCCTTCATGAAGTCGCTGTGGACCCCGGCTGTGCGCTGGATCGGCGTGACGGAAGACGGCCTCGACGGCGGCCCGGTGATCGCCGACAGCTATGACGGTTCGCCGGAGGCCATGCGCAACTTGCGCGCCAATGTCGAACGGTCCGGCGAGATCGGCAGCCTCGTGGCGGCCGATGCGAGGTCGAGCATCGTGCTGTTGCCGCTGATGGAACGGGACGACGCGACCGGCAAGCGCATCGACTATCACCAGCTGGGCAGCCAGCTCGAACAGCTCCGCGCGAAGCACGAGCACGGCAACATCCGTATCCACGTCACGGGCTTTGCCAAGATCGTCGGCGACCTGATCAGTGGCCTGCAGCAGGTGCTGCTGTTCTTCGCGCTCGCGGTGGCCATCTGCACGGCCGTGCTGTTCTGGTACACGCGGTGCTGGCGCAGCACCTTCCTGGTGGTCTGCTGCTCGGTGGTGGCGGTGGTCTGGCTGCTCGGCGTGCTGCCGACCATCGGGTTCGAACTCGATCCCTATTCCATCCTTGTACCGTTCCTGGTCTTTGCCATCGGCATGAGCCATGGCGCGCAGAAGATGAACGGGATCATGCAGGACATCGGACGCGGTACGCATCGCCTGATTGCGGCGCGTTATACCTTCCGCCGCCTGATTCTGGCGGGCCTGACTGCATTGCTGGCCGATGCCGTGGGCTTCGCCGTGCTGCTGATCATCGACATCCGCGTGATCCAGGAACTGGCCATCACCGCCAGCATCGGCATGGCCGCGCTGATCTTCACCAACCTGGTACTGCTTCCCGTGCTGCTGTCCTACACGGGCGTCAGCGCACGCGCCGCGCAACGCAGCCTCAAGGCAGAGCTTGAAGGCGAAGCGGCGGGAGAGCGGAAGACCGGCTTCTGGTCCTTGCTGGATCGCTTCACGCAGCGCAGGTGGGCCGGGGTGACGCTGGCTGTGGCAGCGGCGCTTGGCATGGCGGGCTTTGTGGCCAGCCTGCACCTGAAGATTGGCGATCTGGACCCCGGTGCGGCGGAACTGCGGCAGGACTCGCGCTACAACCGCGACAACGCGTTCATGACTGCCAGCTATGCGGCCAGCAGCGACATCTTCGTGGCCATGGTGAAGACGGCGCCGGGCGAGTGCGCGAACTACGCCAATCTGGTCAAGGCGGATGCGCTGGAGTGGGAACTGCAGCAACTCCCCGGCGTGGAGTCGACCCATTCACTGGCCGCGGTGGCGAAGAAGATGTCGGTGAGCATGAATGAAGGAAGCCTGCTCTGGTACGAGATCCCGCGTTCGCAGAGCATGATCAATCCGATCGTTTCGCGTGCACCGCGCGAGGTGCTCAACCAGAGCTGCGACCTGCTGTCGGTCTACGTTTACCTGAAGGACCATAAGGCGGACACGCTCACCGCCGTGGTGAACACCGTCGAGTCCTTTGCCCGGCGCAACGACAGCCAGGACGTGAAGATCCTGCAGGCTGCGGGGAATTCCGGCATCGAGGCGGCCACCAATATCGTCGTGAAGAAGGCGAACACGCAGATGCTGCTGCTGGTCTATGCGGCGGTCGTGATCCTGGCGTTCATCACGTTCCGTTCGTGGCGCGGCGTCATCTGCGCGGTGGTGCCACTGATGCTGACGTCGGTCTTGTGCGAAGCGCTGATGGTTGGTCTCGGCATCGGCGTCAAGGTGGCTACGTTGCCGGTCATCGCGCTTGGCGCGGGTATCGGCGTGGATTACGCGCTCTACATGCTGACGGTGATGCTGTCGTTCCTGCGCAAGGGCGCGAGCCTGTCGCAGGCCTACTACCAGGCGCTGCTGTTCACCGGCCGCGTCGTGGTGCTGACCGGTGTCACGCTGGGGCTTGCCGTGGCAACGTGGAGTTTCTCGCCCATCAAGTTCCAGGCTGACATGGGCATCCTGCTCGCCTTTATGTTCCTGTGGAACATGGTCGGCGCATTGCTGCTGCTCCCCGCGCTTTCGTACTTCCTGTTTCCGAAAGCCAGACAGGCCCTGCCTGCGCAGGAAGACGGCAGGCAGGAGGCTACATCGTCGCAAGACCGGCAATCGCGGCAGGCCGGCTTTGCGGGCACTGTGAACTGAACGGAGATCGACCTTGAACCAGCACAGCAATGAGCGTCCCGACTGGACGCCGAATCCTCAGCTCATGGCGCTGCCTACAGTCAGCGCCAGGGAGCATTGCACTGGCTTGCGCAGCTATGCGTCGGCTGTGACCATCATTACCGCTCGACATGAAGATTCGCGGGCAGGGCTCACGGCTACGGCTGTGGTGTCCGTCACCGCGGAGCCGCCGCGTCTCGCCGTGTTCGTGAACAAGAACGTGGTGGCCGCCGGGATCATCATGCGCAGCGGCGCGCTGTGCGTAAACGTGCTGTCCAGCGGACAGGACAGCGTGGCCAAGGCCTTTGCCGGCATGATCGAAGGAGTGCAAGGGGACGCACGCTTCGGCCACGGCGACTGGACGTCGATGGTCACGTCATCGCCGTCGCTGGACGGAGCGCTGGTCAATTTCGATTGCCGCGTCATTCGGGTCTACGACGAAAGTACCCATCACGCCTTCCTTTGCGAAGTGCTCGCAACACGGAGCGGCGCACATGGCGACGCCCTGGTCTATCTGAACGGCATGTTCAGGCAGATCCCGCAGTAGCGGCTGCACCAGATTTTCATCATGACCGGAACAGACATGAATCACGAACTGATTGCCGACATCGCCCGACGGTTGCGCGATGCGGAAGCCACCCGCACGCCATGTGCACCGATCTGCGACCGCATCCGGGAAGCAGCCGGCGATGGAGGACTGATCGAAGCCGCGTATGCGGTGCAACAGCACAACACCCGGGAGCGGTTGCAGGCCGGACGGCTGGTCGGCCGCAAGATCGGCCTGACATCGCTGGCGGTGCAGAAGCAACTCGGCGTCGATGCCCCGGACTTCGGCATGCTCTTCGCGGACATGGCAGTCGGCGACGGCGAAGAGATCGCCATGTCGCGCACGCTCCAGCCGAAGGTGGAAGCGGAGATCGCCTTTGTGCTGGGACGCGACCTGACGCAGGAGAAGCACAGTTTCGCCGACATCCTTGGCGCGACGGCGTACGCGGTCGCGGCCATTGAAGTGGTCGGGAGCCGTATCGCCAACTGGGAAATCAGTCTCGCCGACACCATTGCCGACAATGCATCGAGCGGCCTGTTCGTGCTGGGTTCGCGTCCGGTTCGCTTGCGCGAACTCGATCTGGTGAATTGCGCGATGAGCATGGAATGCGGGGCGGAGCAGGTGTCCGCGGGTACGGGCTCCGCGTGTCTTGGCAATCCGCTGAACGCCGCAGTCTGGCTGGCCGACATGATGGTCCGCGTGGGCTCTCCGCTCAAAGCCGGCGATGTGCTGATGAGCGGCGCCCTCGGCCCAATGGTGCCGGTCAACGCCGGCGACCGGTTCACTGCCAGGATCGAAGGCCTTGGAGAAGTGCGCGCCGTTTTTGCGCGTTGATTGAATTGCCAGAAGTGGGGAAGCAATGGAGCAAAGCAACAAGAAGAACCGCGTGGCCGTCATCGGTTCCGGTAATATCGGCACGGACCTGATGATCAAGATCCTGCGCAACAGCGAGCATCTCGAGATGGCGGCGATGGCCGGCATCGATCCGGCATTGATCCGGCATCGGACGGGCTTGCGCGTGCGGCGCGGCTTGGCGTCGCGACCACGCATGAAGGCGCCGAAGGACTCACGCGCCTGCCGGTGTTCGACGAGATCGACTTCGTCTTCGACGCGACCTCTGCCGGCGCACACGTCCGGAACGACGCGCTGCTGCGCAAGCTCCGGCCCGGCCTGCGCATGATCGACCTGACGCCTGCCGCCATCGGTCCGTATTGCGTGCCGGTGGTGAACCTCGACGCACACCTCGATGCTCCGAACGTCAACATGGTCACGTGCGGCGGCCAGGCGACGATCCCCATCGTCGCGGCCGTGTCGCGGGTGGCGAAGGTGCACTATGCGGAAATCGTCGCTTCGATCAGCAGCAAGTCGGCCGGCCCTGGCACGCGTGCCAATATCGACGAGTTCACCGAGACCACGTCGAAGGCGATCGAAGTCGTCGGCGATGCCGCCAGGGGCAAGGCCATCATCGTGCTCAATCCGGCCGAACCGCCCGTGATGGTGCGCGATACCGTCTACACGCTGTCCGAGCTGGCCGATCGCGGCAAGATCGAAGCATCGATCGAGGAGGTCGTCCGCGCTGTACACGCCTACGTGCCCGGCTATCGCCTCAAGCAGACCGTGCAGTTCGACGAGATCCCCGCCAGCGCGCCGCTCAATGTGCCGCGCCTGGGCAGCTTCCGCGGTCTGAAGACGTCGGTGTTCATCGAAGTGGAGGGCGCCGCCCATTACCTGCCCGCCTACGCGGGCAACCTCGACATAATGACCGGCCGCGCTGGCCACCGCTGAGAGCATGGCGCAGGCGATGCTGCGCGTCAACGCCACGACTGAAGGAGCCTGCGCATGAACACCGCGGCCAAGAAACTCTATATCTCCGACGTGACGCTGCGCGACGGCAACCACGCAATCCGCCACCAGTACTCGATCCGCAACGTGCAGGACATTGCACGCGCGCTGGACCGCGCAAAGGTGGACAGCATCGAGGTCGCGCACGGCGACGGCCTGCAGGGCTCGAGCTTCAACTACGGCTTCGGCGGGCTCAGCGATCTCGAATGGATCGCCGCCGTGGCCGACGTGGTCGAGCACGCGAAGATCGCCACGCTGCTGCTGCCGGGCATCGGTACCACGCACGACCTGAAGGCTGCATATGACGCCGGCGCGCGCATCGTGTGCGTGGCCACGCACTGCACCGAGGCCGATATCTCGAAGCAGCACATCGGACACGGTCGGCTTCCTGATGATGAGCCACATGACCACGCCGGAGAACCTGGCCATCGAAGCGAAGAAGATGGAGAGCTACGGCGCCACGTGCATCTACGTGGTCGATTCCGGCGGGGCGCTGACGATGAACGACGTGCGCGACCGCTTCCGCGCGCTCAAGGGCGTGTTGCACGCGCAGACGCAGACCGGCATGCACGCGCACCACAACCTGTCGCTGGGCGTGGCCAACTCGATCGTCGCGGTCGAGGAAGGCTGCGACCGCATCGCCTCGCTGGCCGGTATGGGCGCGGGTGCGGGCAATGCGCCGCTGGAAGTCTTCATCGCTGCCGCGGAACGCTTGGGCTGGAACCACGGCACGGACCTGTATACGCTGATGGATGCGGCCGACGACATCGTGCGGCCGCTGCAGGACCGCCCGGTGCGCGTCGACCGCGAAACGCTCGCGCTTGGCTATGCCGGTGTGTACTCTAGTTTCCTTCGCCATTCGGAAGTGGCGGCGCAGAAGTATGGACTGAAAACGGTGGACATCCTCGTCGAACTCGGCAAGCGCCGCATGGTGGGTGGACACGAGGACATGATTGTGGATGTGGCGCTCGATCTGCTGAAGGCGTGCAAATTGATTGCTTGACCAAGCCGTCGGCCGGTTCTGCTGCCTGCGTATGTGGGGCGCTATCAGGGCCCTGGCGCTATGCCACGGGCAAATCTTGGCAGCGGTCCACCAATGCAAGTGTGCGAGCGGCGTTGTCGCGGTTAGGGCAAATTAATGAATAGCCCTTCCCCTTCGGCCGCCTTAAGTCGGCCAGTCTCGGTCGCTCGCCCACTCGTGGTCGAATCACGTGGGCGAGGCGGTCCACGCAACGCCGTCCCACGGCGATTGAATGGCCGCTTGGTGAATGGAACTGCCATGTGAATGGCTCGGTGAGGCATAGGACGAACGTCCCTTCATGGCCGGGTGCGGCCCGACGCCGAGCACAACCGAGCGTTCCTCCTGGACAGGCCCGCGTAGGGCAGATGACGACCCATCTCAGCCATTGAATCATCCATTTTCTTATGACTCTTCTGTGGTGCCCTTCAGTCGTTCAGGGTCAATTTCGTGGGCGACAACCGCCGGGGACACTGTAGCGGAGGGGTTAGGTGCCCTCGTAATGCCACGTGGATGGGGTTAGGGGAAGTCGGTAAGCGACCTGATCATGCAAATCCTCAACGCTCGGGAGACTGGCGACAAAGGCGAGGCCCGCCGGGCAGACCCCGCATGCGATCGAAGAGGTTAAGAAACACGTTCTGCCTCGAAAGCCCTGAAGCTACTCACCATCAAGTGATATGCCACAACGCGGGTTCGAGATTGTGAATCTCCGCAGCCGGCCGTCAGGGCTGGCGCTTTTCATTCCCTCGCGGCATCCGCGGCTCACTCCCGGAGCGTGGCATCGGGCCACCCGACGGACCCATTGGCATTTGCGTTGGGTTTGACGGCGCGGTCGCTGAACGGCGAGGGCTCATCGCCCCGCGCCGGCATGCAATACCTTCTCGAAGACCCATGGGTCATGCCAGCGCTTGCGCCCCATCAGTCGCGCAACGTGTGCCTTGTGATGGATCGCGTCCCGCGCGTCTTTACGCTGGTGCCGGCGTGCGTTGCACAGCCGGCAGGCGGCCACGATGTTACTTTCGAAGTCGCCGCCACCATCAACGCGCGCATGGAGATGCTCGGCCGTGCATTGGAGGGTGCGGGCCTGGCGCTTAGAGAGATGGAAGGTCGAGGCGAAGGCTTCCGGGGATCGCTGCCACATGGGGCAGCAGCAGTAGTAGCAACGACCGGATTGATGCTGAAACGCGAGGGCGCGCAGACGCGCGAGAGTCTTGGGCATTGAGCGGTTCCTATATCGGAAGATTTCAAACTTCGAAACCCGCTCGCCCGTAGGGGGCATACACGGGGACCAGCTAAGTAGCTTATGCTGGCACCACATCAGCTCCAAATGGGAGACTGACGGAAGAGAGTGTAGCTTCAGAATTTCCAGATACACAAGGTGGAGGGGCGCTCGCCCTTGCAAAATCACAACAGTGCTCCATGCCCGATCGCACTCACTGCCACCAAGAAAAGAATGGCCGCCAGCCGCCCAACGCGTGACAGGCGGCTCCGTTTACCCAGCGGCTTACTTCTGCGCGATCGGGCGCTTCAGCGACGGACCTGTGACGTCGAAGGGCATGTTCAGCCCCAACGCGAAGTCGCCGCCTTTGCCGGGCTCCGCCGCATACACCGCGACGATGTAGGTGCCGGTCTGCTTGATGGTGAGGGTGGTAGTAACGGGCTCTGGCCAGCCTGGGCGTCCAGGCTCTGCTGATCAGCGGCCGAGGGTAGGGTGCCGGTCGGCGCTACCGACTCTTCAGATACATCCGGCAATGCTTTGGTCGATGGCCAAAGTTCGGCTGGGAATGGATGCCGGACTAGTGCGGACGGGCGGAGTCGTCCTTCTGACTTGTGTCCGCGGATGGCTCGGAATGGTCGGCTCCGTTGGCCGGCACCACTGCGTCAGTGGAGCAGCGTCTATGCCCTCGGTGCAAGCATCCTGTTTCGTCGATGTTACGAAGTAAATCCCATGCAGATCTGAGCTAAATCCGAGACCGTTGCGCTTTTCCATCCTCCGCTTACAGTGATTTTGCGTGGACGCGTGGGGCTGCCACACTTAGGGCTGGTCTCAAAATACCACCCGATGAAACATCCTTCATCGTATTCCAGCGACGACAGTGCGGCACCAGCGTTGGCGACCGGGTTCTTCGCTTTTTCCGGCTCATTAGTGCTTCAGAGCTATGAACGACCTGCAGCCAGACCGGTTGGTCGTGTCCGGGAGGTTGCGTCCTACTGCTAAACGACGTGCGAGGCACTCATGTCTGACTATGCATTGGATAACTCCTGGAAGCATGCCAATCGCCGTCTGGCGCTGCTGGAGCAAATGCTCGACCCGATGACCCAGCGTCGTATCCATATGCTCGGAGTCGGTCATGGGGCGCGTTGCCTCGAGGTTGCGGCTGGGGGTGGCTCGATCGCGAAATGGCTTTGCGAGGAAGTGGGGCAGACCGGCAGCGTAGTAGCAACCGATATCAACACCGCATTGCTCGCTCAGATCCGTCTTGCGAACCTTGAAGTCCAGCAACACGACATCGTCGAGTCTGAGCTTCCAAGTGCGGCATTCGATTTCATCCATGCTCGATGGATACTCCACCATTTGCGCGACCCCGAACGCGCAATTCGCCGGATGATCGACGCACTTCGACCTGCCGGGTGGCTGTTACTGGAGGAAGTCGACTTTTTCCCAGTGCATGCGTCATCGTCCGCCGTGTTCCGCGAATTCATGGTGGCCCTCGTCAACACAGTTGTGACAGCGTCTGATCGAGACTGCTTCTGGGCCCGCATCCTTCCCGAGACCGTGTCGGCCATGGGACTCGAGCAGGTTGGCGGCGAGGGAGAGTTTCCCGTGATCCAGGGCGGTTCGCCGGCCGCGGAATTCTTCGAGCTGACTGCCCTGCAAATGCGCGATCAAATGCTCGCGACGTCCGCACTGCCTCTGCCCCGGCTCGAACAAGCGCTGCAGCTCCTGAAATCGCCTGATCTTTGGGCCTTCGGCGGCGCTAATATTGCCGTGTGGGGCCGGCGAAGCGCCGCTTGACCCTCGGTGACGAGGGCGCACAACGGTCAATCGATGGCCAGAGTCGAATAACCCTTCGTGGCCGAGCGCTGCCCGATACGGTGCCGAAATCGACCCATCTCTCTGCTCTGTCGCTAACGACGAAGCGCGCCCGCGAAACATCGCCTAGAGCCCGACCTTATGGATGCCTCCGAGGACCTCCTGACTTCCGCCACCATGGATGTGGCCGCGGCGCGGATTGCTCCGCATGTTCTTCGAACCCCTGTGATGGCCCTGCAAGGCCGCCATACCGCTCCCCTGTTTGCAGATCTGTCGGACGTGAGCATGAAGCTCGAGCTTTTTCAGCGAACCGGCACCTTCAAGGTGCGTGGCGCGCTTAATGCAGTCATGAGCCTGGACCCGGAAGCGCGCAAGCGCGGGATCACCGCCGTCAGTGCCGGCAACCACGCGATCGCCGCGGCATTTGCCGCCAGCGTGATCGGCGTTAGCGCCAAGCTGGCGGTGCCGGCATCCGCCAGCCCCGTGCGCATAAAGGCCGCGCGCGCCTACGGCGCGGAGATCGTCGTCGAGGCGGATGTGGCCAGCGCATTTGCCCGGGCCGAGCAACTGGTGCGGGACGAGGGGCGGGCGATGATCCACCCGTTCGAAGGGCCGCTGACGGCGGCGGGCACGGCAACGGTGGGCCTGGAAATGATGCAGGACCTCCCGGGCCTGGACGCGGTGGTGGTCGCCGTGGGGGGAGGCGGGCTGGCAGGCGGGCTTGCCGCAGCGGTGCATCGCGCGAACCCGGGCTGCCGCGTGATCGGCGTCGAGCCCGAGGGGGCGGATGCCATGCGGCGCAGCTTCGACGCTGGAGAGCCAGTGCGGCTCGCCGGAGTCAGCACCATCGCCGACAGTCTGGCACCGCCGATGGCGCTGCCTTATGCGTACGCACTCTGCCGCCGGCATCTGGAGCAAATTGTCACGGTCAGCGACGACGACCTCTGTCACGGCATGGCACTGCTGTTCCATGATGCCAAGCTCGCCGTCGAGCCGGCCGCGGCCGCAGCGCTGGCCGCGGTGGTCGGCCCTTTGCGTGAGACCCTGCAAGGGCTGCGCGTGGGCATTGTGATCTGCGGAGCAAATATCGACAGCAGCAGCTTTTTGACCTTCCTGCAGCGCGGAGAGCGGAGGCTAGCGGGCGCGTGAGCGCCCGCACCGCGCATGAGCTTTAAAAGCATGTCCAGGCAGAAGGAGTACAACTCCGTGACTGACCGCATCTTTGCCTATCAGCTTGACCCAACAGGTTCCCTTGGCAAGGTCGGCACGAGATGCATAGACTACGATGGCGCCTGTGCCAGGAGCCATCATGACAACTACCGTCCCTGCCACCAAAGGAATCAACCGGCTGAAATCGATGTGGCGAAATGGCCAAGCAACGCTCGGCGCCATCGCGACCATACCTTCGGTTCAGACCATTCAGATCATGGCTCGTGCCGGTCTCGATTGGGTCCTCATCGACATGGAGCACGGCGCAATCGATGCCGGCACTGCGCACGCGATGATTTGCGCGACCTCCGGCACCCCGCTCGTGCCGCTGGTCCGGGTTGCGGCAACGAATGCGTGGCAGGCCAAGGTCCCTCTTGACCTCGGCGCTTTGGGAGTCTGTTTTCCGATGACGACGACCCGGGCCGCCGCAGAGGCGGCAGTGCGGGCTGTCCGCTACCCGCCCGAAGGAGATCGCTTCTGGGGCCCGTTCTACGCCCCGCCGCGATGGGGTCTATCCATGCGCGAATATCTGGATTGCGCAGATGGGGAGGTGCTTGCCATTGGCACGATTGAACACGTCGATGCCATTGGCAATATTGACGACATTGTCGCAACGCCCGGACTTGACCTTGTTTTCATCGGCCCCGGGGACCTTGCCACCAGCATGGGATACCGGGGCCAGACGGATCTCCCAGAGGTGCAAGCCGCAATCGCACAACTTGAGGCCCCAATTCTAAAGAGCCGGGTTTTGCTCGGCGGCGTCGCGCCGACTACCGACTTGGCCAACGCCATGATCGCACGCGGCTACCGCGCGGTCGTCATTGGAATGGACTGGTCCCTGCTCCAAAGGGGGCTAGCATCAGTCGTTGACGGCATCAGTCGGTAGAGTCGCAACCAACAAAACCTTCCTAAGCGGCGAGTCCTCGCGAATCGCTTCGCGAAGCCGCTGTACTCGGCGTCTAAGCCGTGGGTTATCGAGTGACCGTGACGGCCCCACAACAGCCCTTGGGCTTCGGTCGGCGCCCGTCTCTTGATGGCCGGTCACGGCCGGCTGTCCCCTCCAGGTCGCGGCCGTCTCCCAAGCCGCCGGTCGATTTTTGAACGCATCAGGGGCCGCTATCTAGGTCCAACGGTCATCCG
>NZ_JBYOJR010000052.1:0-36057 GCF_057798915.1 Cupriavidus sp. 22TCCZM01-5 | reverse complement strand
ACATCCTCCCGATCACCATCCTCGGCCTTCGGCGGCAGCAACATGTCTTCGAGCATCCCCCGTAGTTCCGGGGTATCCCATGGCTTGCCAAGCCTCGTTTTTCTGTTCCGATAGTGGCGAACCTCCGAGTCTTGCTCGGCGGTAAGTGGCAGGCCTCGGAAAGTAGGGCCTGTGTCAGGGTGGATCATGGTGTGCCTCCCTCATCGGTCGGCATTCGTTGAATGAAGAGGCATCGCCCTGCGGTAATTTTGCGCCTTGCCGGGGGGGCTTATGACTTCCTCTTATCGAGACCGTCGTTCCGAACCCGCGACTGAGCCCTGGTCGCCTCGCATCGAGCCTCAACCAGCGGGGTTCAAACGCGGATGCGTCTCCTCACCCCACACATAGAGTAAGAGCCCCGACAAGAACATGGCTCCGGCGACGAACCAGAATGCGCTTTGAATGCTGCCGCCCAGCGCAGCGGTGATTCCTAGCCCTAGTCCACCAATGCCATAACCTAGGTCACGCCAAAATCGGTAGATGCCAATGGCCGAAGCTCTCCAATTCGGATGGGCAATATCGGCGACCGCCGCGCTCAGATTTGGGTAGAGCATGGCCATACCGAGTCCAGTTATGGCGGCAGAGGCGATCCACCAGGTTGAGCCCGAGCCGAGCGAAATTAGCGCAACGCCTGCGCCGCAAATCCACATACCAAAGGTGTTGAGCAGATGGCGGCCAATGCGATCCGACAGCTTACCGGTGAAAAACTGTGCCGCACCCCAAGTAAATCCATAGACGCCCACAATCCAGCCAATGCCAGGCAGGCTCACTCCGCGCTGATGCAGATAAACAGGCCAGAACACCCAGACCAGGGCATCGACGAACTTCTCGACCATCCCTGCCTGGCTAAGTGCTGCCATCCGTCGGTCACGCCAGGTCATTAGCGCAAACATCTCTGCAGTGGTGGGTCGCGGCCCAATCGCTTCCGGATATTTCGGGCGCAGTGCTGCTGCTGCCGGACTTGCGTGTTGCTTTACTTCTTCTCGCGCCCAAGGCAGGGTTTCGACCACGGAGAACCAAGCGAGAATCGTGGCCAGTCCGATGACCACGCCGCCGAACCAGAGCAAGCCTTGCCGTGGGCCGAGCATCGAAGCAAGATATCCGGTGACGACGCCCGCAAGCGCCACGCCGACGTAGCCGGACAATTCATTCAGGCCAATGACCAAGCCGCGTTGGTCCGCCCGCGTAATATCAAGCTTCGCAGTCTGAGTCATGGACCAGGTCAGGCCCTGGTTTATACCGAGCAGGATGGTCGCAAATACAATCCACGACCAACTGATCGACAAGTACACCAAAGCGGGTATTGGCAAGGCAACGAGCCAGCCAAGCAGTAGTACTCGCTTTCGCCCAAAATGTTCGGCCATACGGCCCGCGACGAAGTTCATTGCGCCCTTCACAAAACCGAAGGCGACGACAAAGGCAACCAATAGCATGAACGAATCGCGTGGCACGCCGAATTCAGACTCGGCCAACGCGGGTACGACGTTGCGCATCATCCCGATGGTCAGGCCAACGAGCAGAACCTGCAGTAGTTGCTGCAGGAATTGACCAAGATTTGCTCTGATACCGAAGTGCATCTTTACATGACCCTTCTCTGTGTCAGGGTGCACAGCTCAAACGACCCACTGGCGCGAGGCGTTAGCCAACCTTGTCGGTAGATTTCCTGTTCTGTAGAAGTCTCACAGAAGTGTTTTTGGTCAACGTAGCGACCGAGTTTAGCCATTTACCCAATACCCAGCACTCTGACTCTGCCCGGTATCGGAGCGGCTAGGGACTTGCACAGAAACCCAAAATTGTCAATTCGCAGCCACTATCGCCCATCACACGGCGTTGGGCGGGATTTTCAAATAGCGCACCCCGTTGGACTCGGGTGGAGGCAATTCGC
The DNA here is from genome assembly GCF_057798915.1 of Cupriavidus sp. 22TCCZM01-5. Classification (NCBI taxonomy): domain Bacteria; kingdom Pseudomonadati; phylum Pseudomonadota; class Betaproteobacteria; order Burkholderiales; family Burkholderiaceae; genus Cupriavidus; species Cupriavidus sp. 22TCCZM01-5. Next base: position 34,133 of record NZ_JBYOJR010000052.1, on the reverse strand, counting down.
CGGCTCGGATGTTGACCTGGACCGACGGCAATATCAGCGTCGGCATTGCCAGCGTTGCGTCACGTGCGTGCCGCAACGCCACGAACTGGTCCTCGCTCACGCCATCGTGGACGTGGATATTGCAATTCCGTTGGTCGCGCACTGTCGTCTCCCAGGCCGGACCCCGCCCCTCGGGCGGATAGTCGTGGCACATAAAGAGCCGCGTCTCGCCCGGAAAGTCCAAGAGCTTGCGGATGGAGCGGTACAACTCATGCGCATTGCCCCCTGGAATGTCGCAACGGGCAGTGCCGACGTCCGGCATGAACAGCGTGTCGCCGACAAAAACCGCATCTCCTATCTGGTAGGCCATGTCGGCGGGGGTGTGGCCGGGCACATGAACCGCCCTGCCGGTCAGACCACCGATGGCGAACCTCTCACCGTCTTCAAACAGATGGTCGAATTGCGACCCGTCGAGCCGAAACTCCGGTTCGAGATTGAAGAGCTTCTTGAACACCCCCTGCACACGGCGAATGTTCTGGCCCATGGCAATGCGGCCGCCCAGTTGGCGCTTGAGATAAGGCGCCGCAGAGAAGTGGTCGGCGTGCGCATGGGTTTCGAGAATCCACTCGACCCGCAGTGCATGCTCGCGAACGAACGCAATGACCCTATCGGCACTTGTTGTCGATGTCCGTCCCGCCTTGGGGTCGTAGTCGAGCACCGAGTCGATGATGGTGCACTCCGGATACCCTGTCTGATACACCACGTACGTTACGGTCCAGGTGGCCGGGTCGAAGAACGGTTGAATGGTCGGATGCATGCTCGCCTCCTTGGGTGCAAAACATTCTATTCACAGATAGTTTATTGTGCAATATAATATCAACCACCAAAGTGTAGACGACTATGGACCAGTCCCACCCGACCATCGACCTCGCCACGATGCAAGATGCTGCGACGAACGCCAGTGCGCTGCTCAAGGTGCTCGCCAATCCGGACCGCCTGCTGCTGATGTGCCAGCTTTCACAAGGCGAGCTGTCGGTCGGTGAACTGGAGGCGCAACTTGGTATTCGGCAGCCGACGCTGTCCCAGCAGCTCGCCGTGCTACGCGAAAACGGCCTCGTCGCAACGCGACGTGAAGGAAAGAACATCTTCTATTCCGTGGCAAGCCCTGAGGCGCTCGCCGTCATGGCAGTCCTTTATGAGCAGTTCTGCGCCAACTCCAAATAGGAGGCGACATGTTGATTGACCTTGGCAACTTCACACCTGGTCTGTCGCTGGCTGGCGGACTCGTTATCGGCGCGGCAGCAGCCGTGCTGGTGCTCTTCAACGGCCGCATTGCCGGAATCAGTGGCATTCTTGGCGGCCTACTTAGCCTGCCCCGAAAGGACATGGCCTGGCGCCTAGCCTTCCTTGCCGGACTGGTCGGCGCTCCAGTACTTGCGAGCCTGCTCGGCAAGCCCGCTGTTGCCGATATCCAGGCGAGCTGGGGAGAAATCCTGGTCGCTGGTTTTCTGGTTGGCCTTGGCACCCGCTACGCCAGCGGTTGCACCAGCGGCCACGGCGTGTGTGGCATCTCGCGCGGTTCCGTCCGCTCCCTGGTCGCCACCCTGACGTTCATGGTGGCGGGATTTCTGACTGTCTTCGTGCAGCGGCACCTAATTGGAGGCTGACATGACCGCCATTACCGCATTGCTCGCGGGCCTGCTCTTCGGCATCGGCCTGATGGTCTCTGGGATGGCCAACCCCGCCAAAGTACAGGGCTTCCTCGACCTGGCAGGAACCTGGGACCCGTCGCTGGCCTTCGTGATGGCCGGTGCGATTGCCGTTGGCTCACTCGCCTTCCTGATTGCCAAACGCCGCAAGCGCTCTTTCCTTGGGCTGCCTGTGCAACTTCCGGCCAGCACGACCGTGACGCTGCGGCTTGTTCTCGGCAGCGCGGCGTTCGGCATCGGCTGGGGTCTGGCAGGCTTCTGCCCCGGCCCCGCGCTGGTGGCCTTGGGCGCGGGCTATCCGAAGGCAGTTGGCTTTGTGGTGGCGATGGTGGCCGGCATGGTCGTGTTCGAAGTTACAGAGCGGGCCAAATCAACCCTGCAACGGGCGTAAGTCTGTCAGGCGGTAAATCGATGGAAAACGTACTTGCCGTCAGCGCAGCGCTGGGCTCGGTAGTCGGCCTCATTCTGGCCCACAGGCTGCAACAAGGTTTTGCAGTGGTCGCCGGCCTGATTGCCATCGGCATGGTCGCGAGAGTCGCCATGGCTGCCTAATGCGAATACCAAAGCGAACACATTAGTCGCGATACAACCATTCCTGAGGAGACACTCGTGAACACAATCAAGCTGCGGGTCTTAACCCTGGCAATGCTGGCAGCCGCCAGTGCGCAAGCGCTATCTCAATCGTCAGCCGTGCCCATGTCAGTGCCCGACGAGGCGTCAATTCCCAAGGGGCCAATGGGTGATGCCATCAGGCGTGGCAAGGTCTTGCTGACGGACACCCACAAGCAGCTTCCGAACAATGTCGGCAATGGACTGAATTGTACGAGCTGTCACCTTAATGCCGGAACGACCGCCTATGCGTCGCCCTGGGTTGGACTCCCTGGCGCCTTCCCCGAATACCGGTCCCGGAGCGGCAAGGTCATCTCCCTTCAGGAGCGCATCAACGACTGCTTCCAGCGCTCGATGAATGGCAAGCCTTTGGCATTCGACTCGGTAGAAATGAATGCCATCATGGCCTACATGAAGTGGCTGTCCACGGGGGTCCCGACTGGCACCAACGTGACCGGCAGAGGTTTCGAAAAGATTGATACCGCGCTCGTCCCGAACCGTGAGCACGGTAAGGCAGTCTATGCAGCGCAATGCGCGTCCTGCCACGGGGCAGAGGGGCTGGGCACCAAGAACCGGCAAGGCGCTTATATTTTCCCGCCCGTCTGGGGCAAGGATTCCTTCAATGTAGGAGCGGGGATGGCGCGCATGTACACCGCTGCTGCTTTTGTGAAGCACAACATGCCACTTGGCCAGGGCGGAACGCTGTCGGCGCAGGATTCCGTAGACGTTGCAGCCTACTTCACGCAGCAGCCGAGGCCCGATTATGCGGCTAGGGTGAAAGATTGGCCAATGGGCGACAAGCCGAAGGATGCACGATAGCTTCAGACAGCGTAATCGCTCCGCATGAGCTTGCGCCACGTCAACACCTGACGTCCTGTAAGGGCCGAGACTATTTAAGAGCTCTCGCATTCAGAACTCAATGTTCTCAGCAGCAACCCCACTCTGCTTTTCATCCACACCGTCTTGTTATGGACAAGGAGCCAGTCATGCAAGCAAATGTTGGAACCATTGACCGAGTCCTCCGGATTGTCGTTGGACTGGTCTTGATTGGCCTGGCCGCGACAGGTCGCATTGGCATCTGGGGCTGGATTGGCATCCTGCCACTGCTAACTGGCATCGTGCGCGTCTGCCCCGCCTACAGCATTCTTGGTGTAAAGACCTGCGCGTCATCGAAGTCTGGTGCCAAGTAAGTCCACATATCGTTCGACCTGCCATCGCAGGTCTCAAGATGAAGGAGGTTTTCATGAGTGGCCTGCCAGAATTCAAGGCTGTGGTCAAAGACGTCTCGGCGCAAATGCGCGGCCTGCGAGAGAGCCAGCCGGACTTGACGGCTGCCTTCAGCCAATTGGCCGCGGCCGGCACCAAGGAAGGCGCGCTGAGCAAAAAGACGCGGGAGTTGGTGGCGCTGGGTATTGCAATCGCGTGCCGCTGCGATGACTGCATTGGCTTTCACGTCAAAACCCTTGTCCAACTCGGAACCACCCGAGCTGAATTAGAGGAAGTGCTGGGAACAGCCGTGTATATGGGAGGCGGGCCGTCGATGATGTACGCCGCACACGCACTCGCTGCATTTGAGGAGTTTTCGTCCTAACGCAGGTATCGGACTACCCAACACAACTGCATTGCCTATTGAGTCCGGAGCCCATCGTGAACAAGCTCAGTCTTTGCCTTGCGCTTGCCGTCTTTTCAAGCCCGCCGCTCACCGCGCAATCTGCTGACACCCAACGCCAAGCGGAAATCGCCAAGTTTGGCGCAGACGTGATGCCGTTCAGTTTAAAGGCCACAACCCACGTATTTACCACGACGAGGGACGGTGGAACCCAGCGAGTGGTCGCGAAGGATACGTCCGATGCCACTCAGGTTCGATTGGTGCGAGAACATCTACAGCTCATCCAGAAGCAGTTCCAGGCAGGCGATTTCTCAGGCCCTTCGCACATACATGGCAATGAGATGCCTGGCCTTGCCCAACTCAAGGCAGCGAAGCCGGGCCAAGTTTCTATTGCATACATGGACGTCGCCAGGGGCGGCGAATTGTCTTTTCGCACTACTGAGCCCGCTCTTGTGTCTGCTCTTCATGCCTGGTTCGATGCGCAAGTTTCTGACCACGGCGCAGACGCGATGGAGGGTCATGCGCACCATCATGGCGGCCACTCCCAAGACTGATGAGAGCCCGACTACCTTCACCGTCGTCGGACGAATTTCGCCGTGAGAATCAGGCAGATAGTCACACCGCTGAATATTGCACCACCGTAGAACGTAAAGGCGGCTCCGAATCTATCCCACAGCCAGCCCGCCAATGCGCTCGCAATCAGCAGCGCCAGCCCGCTAGCCAGATTGAAGACACCGAACGCCGTGCCCCTGAGGTCAGCTGGCGCTGTATCGGCGACCATGGTCGCCAGGAGTCCCTGCGTCATTCCCATATGCAACCCCCAGAGCACAACTCCGCAGAGCGCGACCGACCAGTGCGAACCTATGGCAAGCACAACGTCAGCCGCTATCAGCACCACAAGTCCCCATACCAGGAGTTTGGAATGACTGTATCCGTCAGCCAGCTTCCCGAATGGATAAGCTGCGATGGCGTACACAAGATTCATCGCCACCAGAACGAGAGGCGCTAGGAACAGCGGTAGGCCCAGATGCTGAGCCCTCAGCACCAAGAATGCTTCACTGAATCGCGCCAGCGTGAACACCGCACCCACGGTAACCACACCCCAATAGGCTGGACTCAGCCGCACGAGATTCTCGCGTTGAATGGGGTTCACGCGCTTTACACCTTCGTGGGTGTCAGGCTCTTGCACGCCGAACGTGAGCAAAACGACAGCTAAGACGCCCGGAATGATGGCCACCAAGAAGACGGACCTAAAGTCGTTCGCCCAGAGATACATCAAACCGATAGCCATCAAGGGGCCGAGGAAGGCGCCCACTGTATCCAGCGCCTGTCGAAGTCCGAAGGCGGCGCCTCGAAGGTGGGGCGGAGCAATATCCGCGACCAGTGCATCACGCGGTGCTCCGCGAATGCCCTTGCCGACGCGGTCAGCAATGCGCGCACCCAGCACCATGCCGACCCCCTGGGCGAACGCAAAGAACGGCTTCGACAACGCACCGAGCGCATAGCCAAAGACTGCCAGTCCTTTGCGTTTTCCTAGATAGTCGCTCAATGCGCCGGAAAAGACTTTCACAATCAGGGCCGTCGCCTCGCCCAATCCTTCTATTAGCCCGACCGCCATGGCACTTGCACCGAGCGTAGTGACCATGAAGACAGGCAGCAGGCTATGGATGAGCTCAGACGACACATCCATCAGCAAGCTGACGAAGCCCAGCATCCAGATGCTGGTGGGAATCTGGCGTAAGGTACCTGCAGGAGCAGTCATTGCCATTAGTCTTTTCGATGGCGAGGCCGAGCTGGTCCCAACCTCGGTTTTCGTTGTACCGGAATATCAGTTCGTCACTGCACAAACCTTGGCTCGAGAACCTGAGATCTCCATCAGTCCTCCGGGAGAAATTGCGTGTAGGAGACCTCGCCAATCCGGGGGCTGAGTAAGTGGCAAGGTGGTGAGCCTTCTTCTCCGGCGATGGAGGGATACCATCGTTCAACGGCCACCAGAGCTGGTCATTGAACACAGAGGTCCGGATTTGCAGCAGGTTGTGGGCGTGACCGACTGCGCTCATTGCCACATTCATCAATATTTCCGGTGCGCACTTCAATCCCCTCGTGACGCTCGCCGAGGTTTGCCTGGGAAGGCATGCCATGCCCGAGTTACATCCTAGCGCACCTTTGCAGGCATTGAGCTCCGCTGCCTCAGCGCACGGCGGTGGCGGCGGTGGCAATTTCGGAGGGTCGGTCCCAGGCCACGCTAGCCATGAGGCCATGATTAATTCCGATGGGTCATTTGCCGGCGACCGTGACAAAGGCTTGCAGCGTGCTGAAGACCGGCGAAGTCTACAAGGGTCGAGTCACGAAAAAGGCCCACCAAAGTCGCATTCACGCAACATCCATCGCGCACAGAAGCACCGAGTTTGGAGATGTCCAGCTGGCTTGCGCCGGAATCTGCCGGACTGATTGGGCGTTGCGACTCATGCTCCTCTGGGCGAGGCTGGCATTTTCACCTTCCACCGCGAAAACGGGCCCTAACCGCTTCATACAGGTAAGGGCGTTCCGGCATAACTGAAGTCATCGAACGCTGTCACACTGTCAGCTTTCCTCCAGGTAGTAGGCTCGCTGCTTGTCCAGCGTCACACAAAGCCACCGCCCTCTTTGCAGACAATCGCGCCCCTACCGAGCGGCCACTACTGGGCCACGCCCCACGCGCCCTTCCCGCTGGACGGTGCGAACGGCTATGACGACGTTTTCCCTGGCGCGCGCTGCGTCAGCGACGGCAAATGGGTCATCTTCGACAGGAACGGGGACGAAGTCTGGGCGTGCAATGCCATGTATGCCGCCGCCCATTTCGACTTTGCTCCCGTGTCCGGCGCCTTCGCGTCGACGGCCGACTGAGGGGCTGGCCGCGCCGACAGACGTCCGCCCTCCCCATTCAACATAACCGTCCCAGCAACCCGCAAATGTCCAGGCAAAGTTTCGGTGTCCGGGCGTTATGTTCGCGTGCTGGGGCTGCGGTGACCCTGGCGCCGGCCTGTCCGACAAGGATCGCACCATGCGAGCCATGCTGTTCGAGGGTGCGGGCCTGCCCTTGAGGCAAGAGGACGCACCGGTGCCTCGCCCCCGGGGCGGGCGAGGTCCGCATCGCCTTGGCCGCCTGCGGCGTGTGCCGCACCAACCTGCATATCGCTGACAGCGGCCTGCGCTATCCCAAGCTCGCGCTCATTCCGGGGGACGAGATCGTCGGCATGGTCGAATCATGCGGCACCGATGCCAACGAAGGGGAAGTCCCTTCCATTCGATGACCCCAAGCCGCGCTACATTGCAACTACGCGGTTGCGGCCTCCAGCCTTCGCGCGATGGAGACGATCGTCAGCCGCACGCAGAATCGCGTCGATGGTCTTGCCGTCGCGCCCGAACTGGGAGACGCCGATGCTGACCGTAAGCGTGACCCCGACTTTCCGCCCAACCGCGCTTTCAAACACGGCGGATTCTATGGCTGACCGGATGCGCTCGCCGATCGAATGCGCGACCGCTAGGGCAGCTTTGGGTAGCAGCACCATGAATTCCTCTCCGCCCACACGCGCGACGCCGTCATACGGCCGGATGGCATCGCAGCATTGCTGCACGACCTCCTGCAAGACTTTGTCGCCGATCTGATGTCCGTAGTAGTCGTTAATCTGCTTGAAATGATCCAGGTCGAGCGCGAGGAGAGAAAACGGTTCGCTTTCTCGGTTGGCACGTGCAATTTCAGCTTCAATACGCTCGAAGAACGAGTGGCGGTTCGCAACCCCGGTGAGCGGGTCGGTCGCGGCAAGATGCTCCAGCTTCTGGTTGGTTCGTTTTAGCTCCTGAAGCGCACCTTCCGTACTGGCCATGGCAGCCTTCAGGCGAGCCATCAGTTCTTCCTGGCTATAAATGGTCGCGAACGAACGCGTGGTGTGAAACGCTTGGACAACCCCATAGCTCAACAGAAAAAAGCCTCCGGCGAAAATCGCGTGGGCCAGCCACCACATATGGTTCCATGGGCGACCAAGAATGAATGCGACCGAAGACAGGGCGAAAGCAGTCACCGAGATGCCGAAAATCAGCATGAGTGGTGAGCGAATACGCCGGATAATCAGGGCCGCGACGTTCAGGGTGGAGAAGAACAGCGCCCCACCTTCGATTGACAAGCGCACAGCGACATGGCCTGCCATGTGGGAGTTGGCCACAACCGCAACCAGTAGATCGATAAAAATAAATGCGGAGATCCAACCCAACCAGCCTCGTGGCTTCCTGCGTATTTCAACGGAATCGGCTTTTCGGTCAAACGAGAGCAGCCCGACCAGCAGTAGCATGGACATGACTAGGCGGGAAACCGGCCCATAGAGCAGAAACAGCCAGATGTGGTCATGAGCCAGCCTTGTGAACGCGCCGTGCAACACGTAAATCATCACGAATCCGAGAAAACCCAATGTAAGCCATCTTAGCAGCGGCTCACCTGAAGACTGGTAACAACGCCACGTCACATACGTAATGAAAAGACCTTCAAGTGTTGCTGCGGTGATTGCAACTTCGTGGAACAGGTGACTCTCATAGTTCAGAGTTGCGTCCTGAAAGAAGAACAGGTATGAAATAAGGTAAGCCGGGATCAGAGCAAAGCCGACAATCAAGAAATTTGAATAGGCTTTGGTCACGAAATGGATTGCTGATGCCGGCTCTTCAATTATCGTGCTTGCGCTCATATGCTTTCTCCCGGCGGTTACAAAGCCATTGATCGCTTGCTCTTCTATGACCGGTCTCCTCTCTTCTTGCTCACTTCCAGGAACTCTGCGATCCCCTAACTCTTATCCGGCATTTCCTCAAGCGGCGGGCTGGTGCGCACGCTGGCAAGACTGGACAAGGCAGGCTCGACGCAGGTATGAGCTAGAGCACCATCGTGCCCGGGGGCGACGGAACGGTCCATCATCGCTAAGATAGTTCAGCCACGGGCTTTCTCTGCTTCTATGTTTGCAGCTCTGATTGAAACTTCCTCGAATCCACAGTGCGCGTGAGTTTCTTTTTTGGCCTTCCGATTGCCGTCCCCGTTGGTGACCGCAATAATCATCAAAACCTAAGATAGGTTACTGAGCACATATTTCGCAATTGCCTCGATTATGAACTCGAGAATGAAAGAATTCCCGTTTGCTGCAGCAGTGACGCGCTTGACCGAGGCGGAGTACCTTCGCCAAGCACAGGCGGCTTGCGAGCACTACAGCATCATCCCTGGCGTCACGGGGCCGTACCAGGCCGCCTCCCTGACGTGGGACGGCACGCGCTATTACTACGCGTACGGTAAGGACGCGTCGGACGCGCCAAGGCTGGTGGAAGCTTTCCGGGTGGGTGATCTTGGCGAGCTGGAAGCGCTGTTCCAGTACCCGAAGCCTATCAAAGACCTATTCCCGCTGGATTATGCAGTCTTGTAAAGCGACGACCCTTGGGCGGACGTCTTTCCGGTTGAGGCGGCCCATGGTTGAATGGTAACTGCCATTGTTTCTCCGAGGCTCTTCCATGGCCGCCACCACGTTCATCAATGGCCCGCTCGAGTTCGCGACTATTTTGATTCGCCACCACGGCATTCATAGGGGGCTATGGACCTTGAGCGTGAGTTTTCACGTCCAAGGCACGAATATCCTGGCGAAAGAGCCGGATGGCCGCGCTTTTCCAGGCGCCGTGGTTGCTGTCCAAGGCGTCGGCATCCGCGAGGTCGAGGTGCCGGACTCCCTGACAGTCGATGCAGTTGCGGTGAATCCAGCTCCCAGAACCGTCGCCACCAGCACGCGACATAAGTAGCGACTCGCCCAAGCCACGTCGCGGCACGCGCATCTCCTGATCAAAGCCTTCCAGATTGCCGCCGTCAGTTTTCGCGGCGCCTTGGAAGTATCCAAAGCATCGCACCGAGCACCTTGCCGCCGCTTTGGCGCGGTCTCCAAACGCAACGCGGCAGCCGGACAGGATGTGATCGAGCCACTACTGCCGCCACCGAAAGCTCGGCGCACCCGCTATCCCGGGCGCAAGCCGCTAGACGATCGGGCCGTGCTCACCGGCATTCTTTTCGTCCTGCAGTCCGGCATTCCTTGGGAGATGCTGCCCAAGGAAATGGGCCGCGGCTCCGGGATGAGTTGCTGGCGACGACTGCACGCCTGGCAGAAGGCCGGTGTTTGGGATCGCCTGCACGAGGTACTGCTAGCCAAGCTGCGTGCGGCCGACCGCATCGATTGGTCACGTGCGTCTCGCCGCCATCCACGAAGCCTTCCTGAAAATCGCCTGTTGCATCATCTGCTGGCGTCATCTCAGGAAGTCATTTTGTTAGGCCTTCTAAGGCGAAGTGCGCCGGGCGCGTTCTTCGCAAACGACCTCCGGCCCCTGGCTTGGCCGCATTCACGCGCGATTTGACGACTCTTTGGGGGTGGCCGGCAAGTCGCGGTCCACGGCTTCGCGCAACTCGTGCAGTTCCTTGCGCAGCAATGCCAGTTCATTGTGCAGGCGCTTGATGTCGGCGTGCATTTCACGACGCAAAAGCTTCTCATCCTCACCGATGAACATCGCCGCAATGCTGGCAAAGACCAGCGATAGCATGCCGTAGCCGAGCAGGACAACGAACATGGCGAAGATGCGCGATGCTGGCGTCGTCGGCGCTATGTCTCCATATCCCACGGTAGCGCTGCTTTCGAATGCCAACCATAGTCCCTCCGCATAACTATGTACCTGCGGCTCCAACCAATAGAACACCGCACCAGAGGAAGCGAGCAACATCGCGCCCAATGCGAATAGCAATAGCAATCGGTTGGGCGAGAAAAGATGCCTGAGGAAGAGCGCGGAACGAATGCCCACGACGCAGATGAAGGCTGCACGCAGCACCCATTCGAGCGAAGACCATGTGCTGGTGCCCCAGACAAGGCTCACTGCCGCGCCAATCAGGAGCAGAGCATCGAAGCGGTTACGAAGTAGGAATTGCTTCCATCGCCGACTCAAGAGCCAAATCAGGGAAAACGAGGAGACAAAGCCAGCGAAGATGATCAGGTAGAGCAGTCGCCCAATCCTGAAGAGAATGGGAGGACTCGCAACCAGATCAAGATAGAAAGCGGGAATCGCCAGCAGACTGAGTCCGAACAGGATCCATTGAATCCAACGCCAGGCCCGCACCGCCCGTGGATCATCGTGCGGGTCGACGCCATGCAATGCGATATAGCGAAAGCTACCGGTCACTCTTTGTTCCGCAGAAAAATTGTGCGCGATGGCAGACGCGAGGCCTGAGTACTGATTGCGCCGCCACGCATGATCGGCAATTAGCATGCCCGAGATTGTCATGCTAGACGAGAGCGTTGGCGTGCCATTGATATAGATCAGCTTGCTTGGCCTCACTATTCACGCCGCAACTCACGTTGGCACCAAGCACCCCGTCGCGGCCCTGGGGTTGCACATCGCGGATGTGGGCTGATCGGGAAATTGGGGCGTTCAACTTCGTTCCCGTCGGTTGGCACAACGTGCGAAGCATTATGCTATCGGTCGACCTCTCCGACTTGCCCCTCCTGCACGAGGAGGACACGGGCCACGCCCCGATCGTCGAGGGCGCCGGCGCTGTCGCTGCGCCCTCGCGGAGCCTGTCAGGTGCGGCCAGCGATCGAGAAACGGATTAACCGCGGCTGGCATCCCTCGGGCTGCGGAGACTTTGGCCTGGCCCTGGCAGGGCGCCGGGCTGTTTTCTGCCATGACCTCGCCGGCAGTTCGAAGCCGCGGCGCTGTTGCATGCGAAATCTAACCGCAGGCTCGAATTACCCCTTCGCTCATAGCATGACGTCGCGCGGTGCACTTACGTCGCCGCCGATGCGGGACTATTCCCTCCTCCGGAACATACCGATGGATCAAGCAATCTTTGCGGCAATGGCTTCAAGCTGGATTTTTTTGCTGAGGGAAGTTTGCGACCGAAGCGGGCACCCCACATCAGGGCATCATCTCACCGGTGATTGCAAACGTGACGCCACGATCCTTAAAACCGCCAACCGTGCGTCGTGAACGGAAAATCCGTATGGTGTTAGAAGCTTCGCACGTACGGAGCATGTAAGCGGCAACTCACTTCAACACAATGCCGCATGCTCCGCCGCGAAAAGCGGGGGAACTTGTGCGGCGCCGCCATCTGATTAGGCAGCAGCCTCCGTCCTGAAGACCGCCATCGCTTGCTGCATGTGAAGCGCCTGTTCTCGCAGCGACTGTGCCGCGGCGGCAGCCTCTTCGACCAGTGCGGCGTTCTGCTGCGTAACTTGGTCCATCTGCATTCTCACCGGCAAAAGTCAAGTGGATCCGCCGTTTCCATAATGTTTCAAATGAGCGGACCTCGCGTCCATAACGCAGGGACAGGTCTACATCGGAGCCAAGCGCCCCGCCGCAAGATTCAGCCCATGCCCAGAATCGTCATTGGCTTGTTCGCATCGTCGAGTGAGTCGACCGACACGTACGCGACAAACTGTACCCCAATGACGGAGGCAGAGAATCAGCGTAGATTGATGCCGCCTTCTGCAAGTTCGCGGGTCAGCTCTGCCACAATGCCGGGCCGGTCGCCGCCCAAATGCAGGCTGTTCGTGACATTGAAGCCGACCTGGGCCGCTGCGCGGATTTCCCAGTCATTCTGCAGCGGTGTCACGAACACGACACCGTTGCCGGGATCCTCCGGCGTGCGCCGCGCAATCGCGAACTGCAGGTCTGCGCCGGCATCGCGCAAGGTCTCCAGTACCTTCTGGCGTTGGACTTGGACAACTTCAAGGCAATCAGTGACCGCTGTGGGCATCTATGGGCCCACTACGATCGAGCCAAGCGCGAAGGCCCCGAGCGCGGCAATTACGATAGCAACCCAGTACCCCAGATTCCACTGCTGCGCCAGGCCCTCACGTTGCAACGCGTGAACGCGATGCCAATGTTGGACGACCGCGGCTATCAACCACTCGGTACCAATTACCACCATCGTCATTCCCACTCTCTTCGGCGACCATGTTGCACCAAGCCGGCCGACAACGGGTGTGCCACGCTGCCTGCCCAGGTACACGAAGAACTCTGCCAGGGTGAAGCCGAAGCTGATCATCGACAGGGAGGTGCGCAACCAGGCCATCAGCGTTCGCTCGAAGGCCAGAAAGCTTCGCTCTAGCGCGAGTCCGGTTCGTGTTCGCGACTGCAGCGTCTTCTCGTCAGACTCTGACGTGCTGCGTGCCAGGATTTGGCGCGGCTGCAGGTTCGCGATCGGAAGGGAGGGTCATGGGGAATCTCCAGGTCAAGGTCAGGCAATCTGACGGTTGCTTTGCGGGGCCGGGGTCGGGGTCGGGGCAAACTGCTCATCCCGGGAGGACCGTACCCGAACACCGTCCCCACAATCGCCGCGTGAAACCCAGCCAGTATCGGCGCCTTGGCATCCGTGACGATTCCTGATGGTGGCCGCCCCCGGGGATGACGTCCCGCAGGACATCACCACTGTTCCAGTGGGTTGACCACCAAGGGGGGCTATTGCGTCTGGGCCGGGTGTGGCGCAGTAGTTCTCCCACATGCCGCGCCCGGACTTTGCGCAAAAGGTCAACGACTGGCCCAAGGACAAAAAGCCTTCTGACGCGCGCTACTAAGAAGATTCTGGCGCGGGGACACTGCGTGGCGGCCGCAAAGCAGGAACCCGCCGCGGCGATCCGCAATAAAGCATCATCGCCACGGCCTCTGTTAATCTTGCCAATGCCACTTCCAGCCACCTTGTCCTCAGGTTTGGTCTCGCGTTTCTTCCTCGAAGTAAGGCACCATGGCTTTCAACTCTTCAGAATCCAAAGGCAAAGGCTTGGCGTTCATGGAGCGCTGGAAGCAGCCGTTGATACGCTCTTCAAGCGTAATCACCCTCCCCGCACGCGGCGTGTAGCTGGGGAAGAAGGCGGAGATGCCTACGTATGGAGAACCGTCGGTCACCGTGCCTGCGCGGGCAATCCAGTCGGCTCAAGCACGCATTCGAGCCGCCGCAACGAGCATGGCACAAAAGTGCCGCAAGGAGTATGTGCATTTATCAGGGGAAGACAAGGTAGCAACCATTGATTATTGGGTATTTTTCTACCGGCACCGCCCAAATGCTAGGGCCGGCTGTCCCCGAACTACGCCGCAGGAGCGCGCGTTGAACTGTCTCGGATCCCGTATTGGACCTATGCTTCAATGGCCTATTTGGAGAAGGGTGGACTTTCGGTGTACGAGCGTCCTCCCCTCCGCGCGATAAGTCCTTCGCTGGGCGACGCCGGGTTGGAAGGAGGCTGTGAGATGATCGCGCTGTTTACTGACTTTGGGGCTGATGACATCTATGTCGGGCAGTTGAAGGTTGCCTTACTGCGGCATGCGGCGGCCGGCACCACCATTGTCGATGTGCTCCACACCGCCCCGAATTGCGACCCGAGAGCAGGGGCGCATCTGCTCGCTGCGCTTCGAAGCTGGTACCCGCCCGATTCAGTTTTCCTGGCCGTCGTCGATCCCGGCGTTGGCGGCGAGCGGTACGCGGTCGTGCTGCAAGCCGATGGGCAGTGGTTTGTGGGACCCGACAACGGATTGCTCTCGGTGGTGGCCGCGCGCGCGGCGCACACCCGAACCTGGCGCATTACATGGCGGCCCGCAACGCTCTCCGCTTCCTTCCATGGACGGGACCTGTTCGCCCCGATGGCAGCCTGGCTCAGCCGTGGCGACCTGCCTGCCGACAAGCTGGAGGAAGCCGCTGGCTTGTGTGTGCGGTTGGGTGCGGACGATCTGGCCGAAGTTATTTACATTGATCACTATGGCAATGCGCTGACCGGGCTGAGAGTAGGTGCGGTACCCAGGACCGCGCGGCTAGCAATTGCAGAAAGCGATGTTGCCTATGCCCGGGTCTTCTCCGATGCTCAGGCTGGTCAAGCCTTCTGGTATGAGAACTCGATCGGGCTGGTAGAGATAGCAGTGAGTCGCGGTAGCGCCGCGACACAGCTTGGTGCGCGTGTCGGGAATCCAGTTCACGTGGCCGGGACCAGCGGCGGGTTGGAGAAGTAGGACCATGGCAACTTCCGTGGCGTCCGGCCCAGCGCTCATGCAGCAGCCGGCCGAAGTAGGAAAGTGCGATAGACGATCGCGCCCTCGGTGCGGGCTTCATGATTGTTAACTCACTCGGAGCGGTACAGTTCTCGGCGCACGGATTGTCCTCGGCACATCCCATAATAGAAGGGAACAGGCCGCATTGGAGATCGCTCGCGAACTCGGTGAGCCAGGACGAGGCTTCCTGATACCCCGCAGCCCCAACAGGCCGACTCCGTGGGCTGGCATGCCCGCTCATCGCCCCCCGAGGCACTCGACCGTCAACGCCATGAGCGCGCGCAGCCGCGCCAGCCGCCGCAGGTCCCGATGGCATCCTAGCCAAACATCGCGGCCCGGCGGCGCGTCGCCCAGGTCGATGCGCCGCAACCCCGGCGTGGCATCGCCAAGCGGGCAAGGCAGTACGGCAAAGCCTCCGCGTTCAGCACACATGCGCGCCTGCACGCCCCTGTTGTTGCTGCGGAACGCAATGCGCGCCCCGGGCAACATCCGTGTGGTCCACGCTACATCGGGCAACTCGCCAAAAGCACTGTCCATGCTGATGAGTGCAATACCATCGCAATCCCGTGCACGTGGCGTCTCGACGTCAACATGACCGTACAGCGCATACTCCATGTGCATCAGCTTGCGCTGAATGACATCGGGCTCCTCGAACGGCGTGATGCGGAACGCCAGGTCGGTCTCGCGACGGGCGAGGCTGTACTGCCGGGAATCCGTCACGAGTTCCACTGACACGCGTGGGTGCTGCGCCAGGAAACGCGCAAAGACCGGGGTCAGCACATGGATCCCGAACCAGTCCGACGACGTCACACGCAGCAGGCCGGTCAGCGCATTGTCCGTTCCAGCCAGGGCGCGCGTCAGGCCAAGTGCCTCTTCCTCCATCCTTTCCGCGTAGGCGAGTACCGCGTTCCCCTCTTCGGTCAGGATGAATCCGTCGCTGGTGCGATGGAACAGCATGTGGCCGACCGACGCCTCAAGCGTACGCAGGCGCCGCCCCATCGTCGGCTGGGTCAGGCCGACCTTCCTCGCCGCCGCGCCTAGGGTTCCCGCACGCGCGATGGCCAGGAAGATGCGCAGGTCGCTCCAATCTGGGCTTTCTTCATGCATTTTTGATTGCCGACTATTCAGTATTGTCAATTTACATGCGATTCCGCATGAACAATGATGATTCCATCGTTACGCCCATCCCACGTCCCGGGGGAGAAAGGAGATCACAATATGTCCATGCAGGCGCTGGTGCTGAAGCAACACAACGGCCCCCTCGAACTCACTACCGTCCCGCGTCCCGAACCCGCTGCCGGTCAGGTGCTGGTACGCATAGTGGCAAGCGGACTGAATCCGCTCGATACCAAAATCCGTTCTGGCAGCGCGGCGCATGCGGAACACCCGCCGCCGCTGGTGCTGGGCATCGACATGGCGGGCACGGTCGATGCTGTCGGCGACGGCATCACCACCTTCCGGCCGGGAGACGAGGTGTATGGCATGACCGGTGGCGTCGGCGGCATCCAGGGATCACTGGCCCAGTACGCGGCAGTCGATGCGGACCTACTGGCGCACAAGCCCACCAGTCTGTCGATGCGCGAAGCGGCCGCGTTGCCGCTCGCTTTCATCACAGCCTACGCGGGAATCGTGGATGGCGCGCACCTGCAAGCCGGGAAGACGGTACTCGTGCAGGGTGGTGCTGGCGGCGTTGGCCACGTGGCTGTGCAACTGGCGCATGCGCTCGGCGCGCACGTCTTCGCCACCGCCAGCGAAAAAGACCTGGAGCTGGTTCGGCAACTCGGCGCCACGCCGATCGACTACCGCGCGCAGTCCGTGGAGGACTATGTCGCGGCCCATACGCAGGGCGAAGGCTTCGATCTGGTGGTCGATACAGTTGGCGGCGCGACGCTCGATGCGTCATTCGCGGCGGTGAAGCACTTCGGCCACGTCGTCAGCGCGCTCGGCTGGGGTACGCATGCGCTGGCACCGCTGTCGTTCCGCGAGGCCACCTATTCCGGCGTATTCACGCTTTACCCCCTGCTGACCGGCAAGCTGCGCGCGCACCACGGCGAGATGCTGCGCGAGGCCGCCCGGCTGGCCGAGGCTGGCAAGCTGAGGCCGGTGGTTGACCCGCGCCGCTTCGATCTGGGTTCGGCGGAAGCCGCCTACGAGCTGGTCACTGGCGGTACAGCGCGAACCAAGGTCGTCGTCGACATCGTCTGACGCAGGCGCCGGCGGCCCGTCATTCGTCATCTGCCGACGGTACCGGATAATCGCTGCCAATGACCTCGGCCAGGAAGGCCGCGACCCGTCGTATGCGCGGCACGCTCCGCAGATACCGGTGCGAGCTCAACCATGCATTGCGCTGCACATGGATTTCGCCGGGTAGGATCTGCCGGGGACCGATCCGCTCAGCCCGGGCAAGGCCGGCAACTGACGATGCCGGCGCCGGCCGCGGCGGCGAACATCTGCGAGCATGCTGGTGGAGTGAAAGCCGATGGCCGGCGTGGCGATGACGTCATCGAGCCAGCGCACCGCTCAGCGCTGCGATGCGGCGGCCGACGGTGGCGTGATCGATGCCGAGCACGCCCGCGGCCTTGGACAGATTCCCGGCGCGCGCTACCGCGAGGAACACGCGCAAATCATCCCAACTCACCTGGTTCAGCTTCATGGCCGGAGCAAGAATAGTTGCAACTGCTTTCCATCATGGTCGTGCAAATCTGCACAAGCAAGGGACGGCTTTCGTGTTCCTGAATCGGCAGGCCGTTCCTAGACTGGTTCCAGTCGCCAGTCAGGGGTGATCGTGCTTTCGCTGCAAAATGATACGCCGGCGCACGAAATCCTCTTTGAAATCAACAATTTGCACACAACGACTTTTCCACAAAAGGCTCTGTGCGCAACTTGTTGATACAGAACGGCTTTCTTGTTGAAACCGTGTCAGTTCGCGCCGAAAGCACCCCTAATTCCACGTGGACGACATCGACGCGCTGCATGCCGAACAGGCATCGCGCGGAGCTATCATTGTGCAGCCACCCGCCGACAAGCCCTGGGGAATGCGTGAGATGGCACTGGCCACGCCGGATGGCCACCGGATGATGGTGGGGCAGGAACTGGGCTGAATCCGACTGGTGCTGGCGCTGTCCTGTCAGCCATGCATGGCTGACAGGAACTGCTGCAGTTCGGGCGTTCGCGGCTGGCTGAAGATCTGCTCCGGCGTACCGGTCTCGTGCACCTTGCCCTGATGCATAAAGACAATGCGGTCACTGACCTTGCGCGCAAAGTTCATCTCGTGCGTGACCATGATCAGCGTCATGCCGTCGGCGGCGAGCGACTCGACAACGCTTAGCACCTCGCCCACGAGTTCCGGGTCCAGTGCGGACGTGATCTCGTCGCACAGCAGCACCGAGGGATCCATGGCCAACGCGCGTGCAATCGCGACCCGCTGCTGCTGCCCGCCGCTGAGCTGGTCGGGATAGCTTTCGCCCTTTTCACCCAGGCCGACGCGCCGCAGCAAGGCCTGAGCCCGCCGGTACGCCTCCGCCTTCGGCACCCCCTTGACGAGGGTCGGCGCGAGCATCACGTTCTGGCAAGCGGTCAGATGCGGAAACAGGTTGAAATTCTGGAAGATCATGCCGACGCTCTGGCGCAGTTCGCGCATAGCCGTCGCGTCGCCGTGGCGCAGCGCTTGGCCGTCGATCGACAACTTGCCTTGCTGAAAATGCTCGAGCCCGTTCAGGCAGCGCAGCAGCGTACTCTTGCCGGATCCGCTGCGTCCGATGATGCAGACGACTTCGCGTCGGCCGATCCTGAGGTCAATACCTTTCAGGACTTCATTGTCGCCGTACTGCTTGCGCAGCCCCTCGATATTGACGAGGGCAAAATGCTCGGGAGTCGCGTGTGACTTGGACATGGATGATTGATTGGGGCTGGTTGGCGATTTTGGGTCCGCGAGAGGTCCGGCAACGGTTGTCCCGCCAGCTCAGGCGTGAGGCTGCAGCCGGCGTTCGAGCCTGCGGCTCCAGACCGACATGGGAAAGCACAGGGCGAAATACATCAGCGCGACGCAGCTGTAGACCAGAAAGGGCTGGAAGGTCGCGTTCGAGATCATTTGCCCGGCCTTGGTCACCTCGACGAAGCCGAGGACTGAGGCCAGCGCCGTTCCCTTGATGACCTGCACCATGAATCCCACCGTCGGCGCCACCGCAATGCGCGCCGCCTGCGGCAGGATGACGTAGCGCAATTGCTCGCGCAGGTTCATGGCAAGACTGGCCGATGCCTCCCACTGCCCGCGTGGAATCGCGTCAACGCACCCGCGCCAGATCTCCGTCAGGTAAGCACTGGCGTAGAACGTCAGGCACAGCGCAGCAGCAAGCAGCGCCGAGGTCTCGATGCCGATCAGGGCCAGCCCAAAATAGGTCAGGAAAAGCTGCATCAGCAGCGGCGTGCCCTGGAACAGCTGAACGTACAGGGCAATGCCGCGCCGGGCGCCAGGCACTTCTGCGATACGCGCCACCAGTAGCAGAAACCCAACAAGACCGCCGCCCGCAAAGGCAATCAGCGATAGACCGACCGTCCAGCGCAGCGCCAGTAACAGGTTGCGGAAGATGTCCCACAAGGAAAACTCGATCATGGCCTCCTCCTCTCTCAGCGGCCAAACACGAACCGCGGCCCGACCCAGTTCAGGGCCTGGCGCACCAGCACCGCCAGTGCAAGGTACGCGGCAGTGACGACGATGTATGACTCGAAGTTCCGGAAAGTGCGGCTGGCGATCAGGTTCGCGGCATAGGACACCTCCTCCGCCGAGATCTGGCTGCACACCGACGAGCCCAGCATCACGATGATGACTTGGCCGACGAGCGCGGGCCAGACGCGCTTGAGCGCGGGCGGCAGCACCACGCGCGTGAAGATCTGCCAGCGATCGAGCGCCAGGCTCTGTGCGGCCTCGATCTGGCCGCGCGGTGTCGACGCAAGGCCGGCGCGTACGATCTCGCAGGCGTAGGCACCCAGGTTCAGTGTCATCGACAGCACGCATGCGACCTCCGGCGCAAGCCGCACGCCAATCGACGGCAGGCCAAAGAAGACGAAGAACAACTGGATGATGTAAGGCGTGTTGCGAATCACCTCGACGTAGCCACCGACGATTACGCGGATCCATACCGGCGCGTGCAGGCGCGCCCAGGCGCAGCCGGTACCGAGCAAGGTACCGGCGGCCGCCGAGAATGCTGTCAGCAAGACAGTCAGCCAGAGGCCTTGCAGCAGGAACTGCCACTGGGAAAGGACGGGCCAGAAGTCGAAGGAAATCATGCGAAACAGCCTGACGAAGCCGATGGTGGGACTCGCGGCAGCACATGCCGCCGCGGACTGGTGCCTGACCGATGGGTTACTCCGGCAACTCGCCTGTGCCGCGGCCAAGCCAGCGCTGCGCGTAGTTGCCCAGCGTGCCATCGGCCTTGGCCTGGCGCAGAATCTCGTTGACCTTGTTCAGCAGCGCGGCATCGCCCTTGCGCACGCCGATAAAGTTCGGCGAGTCCTTCAGCAGTAGCTTGTATTCCGCATCCACCTTCGGATATTTCTGGATCGCGGCGGCGGCCACCGCGGCCCCGGTGGCAACCAGCTGAGTCTGCTGCGACACGAACGCGGCCACCGTGGAATTGTCATCCTCGAATCGCTGGATCTTCAGCGTGGGCGGCGCCACCTGCTGCAGCACGTCGTCCTGGATAGTGCCACGCGTCACGGCAATGGTCTTGCCGCCTAGGTCGGCGAAACTCTTGATGCTCAGGCTCTTCGGACCGAACACTGCCTGGTAGAACGGCGCGTAGGCAATGGTGAAGTCGATCACCTTGGCACGCTCGGCGTTCTTGCCCAGTGCCGACACGATCAGGTCGATCTTCCTGGTCTGCAGGAATGGAATGCGGTTCGGCGTGCTGACCGGCACCAGTTCCGCCTTGACGCCCATCTTGTCGGCAATCATCTGCGCGACCGCCACATCGAGGCCCTGCGGCTTCAGGTCCGGGCCCATGAACCCATACGGTGCAAAGTCGACCGGAATGCCGATTGCGATCAACTTCTTCGCCATCACCGCGTTGAGGGAATCGTCAGCCCTGGCCGGCGCCACGGCAAACATGGTGGCGGTGGCAAGGATCGTGGCAACGGCGGTGAACTGTCTGCGTTTCATAAAACACCTTTCTCTTCAGTCGGGTCGGAGCAAGGCAAAGCGCAAGACGCATGCCACGAGCGCACAGGATGCCGGATGCACCCGACACGAGGACAAGAACCCCTTTCAAATCAGTTCATTACGTGGCCTTGGACCGCTTCGGAGAGGCGTTGGCATCGCGCTTGCATAGGCCAGCAGCAATCATGAAATTTTTATTTCATTCGCACCACAAAAAGAAACTGCGGTTTCATCATTGTGCGAGATGGCGCCAAACTGGTGCGGCGTCATGAAACCCCGTCATTGCCATGCATCATTCCGACATGACCGTTTACGACACGCTTGAGGCGCAGATCGCCCAGCGCTACAACGAGTTCTCCGGCGCCGACAAGAAGCTCGCCGACGTACTGCTCACACGCAAATCCGAACTGCTCGGGTACTCAGCAACGGAACTGGCGGAGCTTGCCCGCGTGTCCAAAGCAAGCGCCGCGCGGTTTTTCCGGCGGCTCGGCTACGCCGATTTCGGTGCGTTCCGGCAGGAACTGCGCGATCAGCGCGCCAGCCAGTCGCCGCTTGCCAAGATGGATCGCTCCGATCTCATGCATGGCGCGCGCGCGGGGGTGGGAATGCCTGCGCTGGCCGGGCTGCAGGCACATGTCCAGGGCGACGCCAGCCGGCTCACCGACCTGCTCGGGCAGGTCAGCGAACGCGCGCTCGACGTCACGCTGAGCGAACTCGCCGATGCGCGCCGCGTCTGGGTCGTCGGCTACCGCAACAGCTTCATGCTGGCCTTCTATGCCAATGCCTTGCTGTCCCAGGTACGGCCGGAGGTCTATCTGCTCAACGAGCAGGCCGGCAAGGATGCCGAGCTGATCGCGGAAGTCGACGGGAAGGACGTACTGCTCGCCGTCGACTTTCGGCGCCGCGCCCGCCGGCTTGCGCCTGTTGTCACGCTGGCCGCCGAAGCGGGCGCCAAGGTGATCCTGCTCAGCGACACGCCGGTATCCGCGTTGTCCACCCGCGCGACCGCCGTGCTGCGCTGCTCGCACCACGGCGACCAGATATTC
This sequence comes from Cupriavidus sp. 22TCCZM01-5, assembly GCF_057798915.1. Taxonomy (NCBI): domain Bacteria; kingdom Pseudomonadati; phylum Pseudomonadota; class Betaproteobacteria; order Burkholderiales; family Burkholderiaceae; genus Cupriavidus; species Cupriavidus sp. 22TCCZM01-5. The sequence goes on along the minus strand of NZ_JBYOJR010000052.1, from coordinate 11,954 downwards.
GACTCGTATGTTGCCGCGGTCAGCCTCGTCAACTATCTCGCGACCGCGATGGCCGGGCGCGCGCGCACCCCTTCGCGTGCCCGGATGGCGCGGATCGAACGTGCGCATGAACTGCTCGACGACCTCGACCTGGAGTCATAAGCCGCACACGCCCACACCGCCGCCTCCTGCTCCACGATCCATTCTCACAAGCACACCGGAAGTTCCATGCCAACGCTACCGCAACTCAAGCTCGATCTCTTCGTCAATCCCGCGCGCTCGCGCAGCGAACCCTATGGGGGCGTACGCGAAACCATCCTCGGGGCAGCCGCACTGGCCGCCGCGCAGCAGGCCATTACCGCCTGGGACGGCTACCAGGTCACGCCGCTTCACGCGCTGCCGGCGCTGGCCACGATGCTGGGCGTCGGTGCGGTCCATTACAAGGATGAGGGCACGCGCTTCGGGTTGGGCAGCTTCAAGGCGCTGGGTGGCGCCTATGCCGTGGGCCGGCTGCTCGCACGCGAGATCGGCAAGCGGGTCGGCCGCGACCTGAGCCCGGCCGACCTTGGCGCGCCGGATCTGCACAAGCTGTGCGCCGACTATACGGTCACCTGTGCCACGGATGGCAATCACGGGCGTTCGGTCGCATGGGGCGCGCGCCAGTTCGGCGCCAACTGCGTGATCTACATTCACGCCACCGTCAGCGAGGGACGCAAGGCCGCGATCGAGCAGTTTGGCGCCACCGTGGCGCGCACGACCGGCAACTACGACGATGCCGTCCGGCAGGCGGATCGCGATGCCGGGGAATACGGCTGGCACGTGATCTCCGACACCTCGTATCTGGGCTACATGGATGTCCCGCGCGATGTCATGCAGGGCTACCAGGTCATGATCGACGAAGCGGTAGGCGCGCTGACCGAGTGGCCGACGCACGTCTTTGTCCAAGCCGGCGTGGGCGGCTTCGCCGCCGCGGTCTGCGGCTATTTCTGGGAGCGCGATATGGCCAGGCGCCCGGTGTTCGTGGTTGTCGAGCCGCAGGCGGCCGATTGTCTGTCCCGCAGCGCGCGCGCCGGCCGCGTGACGGCGGTGACCGGCGAACTCGACACGCTGATGGCGGGCCTGGCCTGCGGGGAAGTTTCGCTGCTGGCGTGGGAGATACTGGCCCAGGGCGCCGATGCGTACTGCACCATCGACGACACGGCTGCTGTTGCAACGATGCGCCTGCTTGCCAATCCGGCCCCCGGCGATCCTACCATCGTCGCCGGCGAGTCGGCCGTCGCGGGCCTGGCCGCCGCAATCGCGGCAATGCAGGATCCCCAGGCGCGCTCGGCGCTCGGCCTGGGCGCCGACAGCCGCCTGCTGTTTATCGGCAGCGAGGCGGACACCGATGCGGAGCTCTACGCAAGACTGGTGGGGCGCAGCGCGGACGCCGTGCGCAACGGAGCCCGGGCATGACGGCCGGCACCTGCCCGGACACCCGCCCGGTACCCGGCAACGACGAGTTTCCAGAGATCGACGGCACGCGGTTGCTGCACCGGCTCGACGCGCTGAATGCGCACGGCGGCTTCGACGGCGGCGGAGTGTGCCGGCTCGCGCTCACCGACGCCGACCGGGCCGGCCGCGACTGGACTGTCGCGCAGATGCGGGGGCTCGGCATGACAGTCACCATCGATGCGATCGGCAACGGCATCGCGCGCTATGCCGGCCGGGAAGACCTGCCGCCGGTCATGGTGGGCTCGCACATCGATACGGTCCGCACAGGCGGACGCTACGACGGCAACTATGGCGTCATGGCTGGACTGGAGGTGGTCGCTGCATTGCGGGATGCCGGGATGCGGCTGCGCCGGCCGGTGGCGGTGGCATTCTTCACCAACGAGGAAGGGGCCCGGTTCCAGCCGGACATGATGGGCTCGCTGGTCTATGTGGGCGGCATGCCGCTCGACGAGGCGCTGGCCGCCGTCGGGATCGACGGGAGCACCGTCGGCGCGGAGCTGGTGCGCATCGGCTACCGCGGCCATGCACCGGTCGGCCGGCCCGAGGTCGACAGCTTCGTCGAACTGCATATCGAACAAGGCCCGGTGCTGGACCGCATGGGCGTGCAGATCGGCGTGGTCGAAGGCGTGCAAGGGATCAGCTGGACGGAGTTCGTGCTGGAAGGGGTTTCCAACCACGCCGGGACCACGCCCATGGCGTTGCGGCATGACGCCGGCTACTGCGCCGCGCGCATCGCCACCTTCGTGCACGATCTGGCGCTGCGCTACGGCGGCCGCCAGATCGGCACGGTCGGCGCCATCCGCTTCGAGCCGAACCTCGTCAACGTGATCCCGAATCGTGCCACATTTACCGTCGACCTGCGCAACACCGACGGCGCGGCACTCGCGCGGGCCGAGGCAGAGGTACTCGATTTCGCACGGCACGCGTGCGCCGCGCAAGGCGTCGCGCTGCGCCACCGCTCGCTGGCGCGCTTCGAGCCGGTGGCATTCGATACCCGGGTGATCGACCTCGTCCAGCAGCACAGCGACACACTCGGCCTGTCAAGCCTGCGCATGCCCAGCGGCGCGGGCCACGACGCCCAGATGCTGGCGCGCGCCTGCCCGTCCGGCATGATCTTCGTTCCCAGCGTCGGCGGCCTGAGCCATAACGAGCGCGAGTTCACTGAGCCGGATGACCTGGTCCGGGGCGCACAGCTGCTGATGCGTGTCGTCGTCAGCCTTGCCAATCGCCCCTGAGCCTGCGTGCCACCCCTGCCCTTCGACAACATATCCACGCCCCCAACCCTTCTTCCCCCGAATTCCAGGAGTCAACCTTGTCCCGATTCGTACATGTCGCCCTTGGTCAGCTCGGCCCAATCGCACGTGCCGATACGCGCGCACAGGTGGTTGCCCGGCTATGCGAGATGATGCGCGAAGCCCATGCCTGCGGCGCCCACCTGATTGTCTATCCCGAGCTTGCGCTGACCACGTTCTTCCCCCGGTGGTACATGGAAAGCGACGAAGAGATCAACAGCTTCTTCGAGTGCGAGATGCCGGGCGCCGACACGATGCCGCTGTTCGATCTGTCTCGCCGGCTCGGCGTCGGTTTCTACCTCGGCTATGCGGAGCTGGCCAGCGAGAACTGCCGCGACGTCCGCTACAACACTTCGATCCTGGTCGACCGCACCGGTGCCATCGTTGGCAAGTACCGCAAGGTACATCTGCCAGGGCACCGCGAGCACGAGCCGTGGCGCCGCTTCCAGCATCTAGAAAAGCGCTACTTCACGCCCGGAGACAGGTTCGGCGTTACCGAGGCCTTTGGCGGCAAGATCGGCATGGCGATCTGCAACGACCGGCGCTGGGCAGAAACGTATCGGGTCATGGGCCTGCAAGGCGTGGAGATGGTGCTGATCGGCTACAACACGCCGGTCCACAACGCGCCGGCCCCGGCGCACGACGACCTGTCGCTGTTCCACAACCAGCTTTCGATGCAGGCTGGCGCCTACCAGAACGGCACGTGGGTGGTCGGCGTGGCCAAGGCCGGAGTCGAGGAAGGCGTAGACAGCATCGGCGGCAGCTGCATCATTGCGCCATCGGGCGAAGTGGTTGCCAGTTGCATTACCAAGGGCGATGAGGTGGCCATCGCCCGCTGCGATCTCGATTTCTGCGCGCTGTACAAGCGGACCACCTTCAACTTCGACCTGCACCGGCAACCGCACGCCTACGGCATGATTGTCGAGCGCAAGGGCGAGACGCTGCGCGCCGACGGGTCGCTTCTCAGGGCGCCGCGGCCGGCAGGCTGAACGACCATTGACCATCCCCCCGGGGTCTGGCATGCCCGATGCCCGCAGATACCGGGCATGCCCTTTCAGCCGGCGGCCTCCGTCCTGAACGCCGCCGTCGCGCGCTGCATATGCTGCGCCTGTTACTGCGGCGACTGTGCGGCGGCTGCAGCCTCTTCCACCAGCGCCGCGTTCTGCTGCGTGACCTGGTCCATCTGCGCGATCGCCTGGTTGACCTGGCCAATGCCGGTGCTCTGCTCGCGCGAGGCATGACGGACCTAGTCCATCATCGCGGTCACGCCCCTTCCGGGGGCCATCGGGTCGACGGCCTACTGAGGGGCTGGCGGTGCCGCCAGACGTCCGCCCTCCCCGATCACCTTCCCAGCAACCCGCTGCAAAATCGGTGTGCGGGCGTTATGTTAAATGAGAAGTTGCCTGCGACGAGAGGGGCATCTAAGTCAGCCCTCGACGGGGGCCGTCCATTTATACTTTGACATGGCCTACGATCTCACTGACAAACTGGTAATCGGTATCTCGTCCCGGGCGCTGTTCAATCTGGAGTTGGAAAACGGCATCTATCAAACCGAAGGCGTGGCGGCATATTCCGCGTACCAGCGCGCGCATGAGGATGAGCCGCTATCCCCCGGCACGGCATTCCCGCTCGTACGGGCATTGTTGGAACTCAATGAGGCAATTCCGGAGAGGCGGCTTGTGGAAGTGGTGGTGATCTCGCGCAACTCTCCAGATACTGGTCTGCGCGCCTTCAATGCCATTGAAGCTAGCAAGCTAGATATCACGCGGGCAGCGTTCACGGGAGGTGAATCAATCGCGCGCTACCTGCAGGCATTCAAAGTGGACCTTTTCCTATCTCGTGATGCTTCAGATGTGCAGGCAGCCATCGACGGCGGCGTGGCGGCGGCCCAACTCTATGATGTGCCCGCTTCCTACCAGGCACTGGCAAAGCAAATCCGTATCGCCTTCGATGGCGACGCAGTGCTGTTTTCCGCCGAATCCGAGCGCATCTATAAGCAGAAAGGCCTGGACGCGTTCATCAGGCACGAACACAAGAATCGCCACAAGGCGATGACGGAAGGACCATTTGCCAAACTACTGCTTCGGCTCGCGGAGATCCAGCAACACTTTCCGCCGGGACTGTGCCCAGTCCGCATTGCCATCGTCACCGCGCGCAACAGTCCTGCGCATACACGGGTGATTCATACGCTGCGGGCATGGAACGTGGCAATTGACGAAGCGTTTTTTCTTGGTGGTCTCCCAAAGGACCAGATTCTTCAGGCTTTTGGTGCGCACATGTTCTTTGATGACCAGGAGTACCATGTGGAACGCGCGGCCACGGTGGTGCCGTCCGGGCGGGTTCCCTACAAAGGCGGTCAATTGATTTTGGAGAAACGCTTGGCAAGGACCGTACAAAGGACGCCATCAAAGGCGCCCCGCATGCCTACCGCTAAAGGTAAGGCCGTAGTTGCTGCTAGTAAGCCGCCTAAGAAGAGGAAGTCTGCCCCGAAGTAAATACTCTTCCCTACATAGCCAGGCCGGCATCTCGCCCTGCCCGTTCCAGCTCAGCCGCTCGGAAATTGCGGTAGCGGATCGGCGGCGGGGCGGCTCAAAGCACCCCCCTGCCTCCCGGAGGGTCGATCGAGATACGCCCTTATGCGTTGCAGAGCATAATTACTAATCCCGGCCACCCCTCTGCCCGATCAGGCTGAATGGCTATACCAGCAACGCATCGCCTTAGCTTGGAGGGCGTCGTCTGCAAGCGCATAGGATCAACCTACCAAACGGGTGCTCGCTAAGCGGGTTGGACCAAGGTGAAACGCCCAGGCCTGCATGAGCACGGCGCGTTCAGGCGTGGACCTTGACCCGCGGCCCGAGGACAATCGCATACGTGCCGGCCTGCTCGGCGCGGCCTGGCCGTTCCCGCAGTAGGAGTTTTTCCGTTGTCTCAGCGCGGGTCGCGCATCACCACAAAGCCGGGATCGCAATGATCGCGGCCCGCCTCGATGGCTTCCTCTTCTGTTTCGAATGCACCGGCGTCTGCCAGGTTCGACGTGTACCCAACGTCCCCGCCTTGAGGGAAAAGGTAGTCATCACCAGTGCGTACAATCCAACCCTTTCGTTCGCGATTCGTTGTCATCATCTTTTCCTTGGTGTCACGTTCTGCCGATCCCTTGCGTGATTCTGTCCAGCTCGTCTGCACCCAGTGCTGGCAATTCAGCTCCCGTTACGATTGGACCAAGTGCAGCCATGATGCCGCTCCATGCCTTGGTCGATTCATCGTGATACAGCTGGGCGTGCTCGCGATCTCCGGCTGCTTTGCCGGCCTCATCGAGGTGATTCGCCCGAGCCTCCGCGAAGCCGACCGCTTGCCACATTGCCAAGCGCGCGTCGGCAGAAAGGTATAAGCAGTTTGCATCCATCCAATCGCGGCACTCGGAGATCACTTTGCCGTCCTGCCGTGCTGCGAGTAGGCGTTTAACTCTTAAGAACGCCTGTTGATGAGCATCCATGCGTTTCTCGGCGACTAGTGTCCGCAAGGAATGTTGCTGCTTTGATTGTTCTAGCAACTCGTTGAACCGATGCTCGACCGCCTTCTGTAGCTCCGTTATCTGCACGATATCCTGCTTTGTTGCGAGGTTCTCGCCTTTTCTTCGAAGGTAGCTCGGCAAGAACTCACGCACGACCAACCCCAGCAGGAAGGCCAACACAGCAATCGAAATGGATAGCAATGTCATTCGAGCTTTTCCTATTTCATAGCAGGCCGCCCAATCAAGGCGCCGATGCGGAAGGGCGCATGGTCGCAAACGGGACGATCACCTTACCAAAGCTGGAATACTGCGAAAACTGCACGACATACGCGCCAGGCTGTTCGCTGACGTCGCATGTCCGCTCAGGCGAATTCCCTTTACGTGGCACCGTTGCCAGCGTGCGTCCCCAGCAGAGAGCCGAATGCCGCTGAAACGCTACCTTCACGGCCGTGCCCATCTTGCTTGAAAAAGTCCCCTCAAAGGTATCACCGGCTGGTGGTGAGATAGGCGGGGCAATCTCTGCCTCGTCCCGCTTGGAGGGTAAGACCGCTGCGATCGTCACACTACTCTCGGCTGCGCTCTCGCTCTTAGGTCGCTCCAAGTCTCCAGGCAAGTTTCCAATGTGGTCGAGCTGCACCTTCTGCAAGCATTGATTGCGGGATTCCTCAGTGATGTCGGTCACCCATGGCGGAGTGGTTCGGGAAACGCCAAGACCTGGCAAGAGCAGAGTCGCCTGAGGGTCACGAATCACGCTTTGTCGAAAGCGAGCAATCGTCTCGGGGTTGCCGCTCCGTTCTGCAGTCAGCGCCTGCTGCATTGTGCTGGCATAGTGATCGCAAAAATCCCGGTCCAAACGAGTTGGTTCTCTTGCATGGGGCGTACCCATTGGTAGTAAAACGCCCAGCGCCAAAGCGATTCTTCGTCTCACGAGCTTTTCCTATATCGACCGCTTCACTGCTGTGCAAACGGCTGTGTAAATTTCAACGTCCCAATGACTGATATCGACCTCGACATCATCCACAAATACACGCGGGGCGCACTCCACTCCGTCGCCTGATCGCCAGCAGTAAATCTTAATGTCGCAAATGCCTGCAAACTGCTCCTGAACCTTCTCCCTGAGCGGCTTGCACTCACAACGCTGCCGTTCTGGCGTCCCTGTCACTTCTTTCATGGGATTTTCCGATGCTCGAGCTACTTGCAGAGTGGCGTTTGGAGATTGCGCTTGCCTTGACGCTCTTTCTCGCCCTCTAGCTCCATAAGACTCATCGCGGAAAACGTTGGCTTACCGCTACTGTGTGCTTCTGCAAACTCAGCGGCCAATGCGCGCTCGTCATCAAACTGGGGATCGATCTCATACAAGTAGTCCCGTAGGCCATTGAATTGCTCCAGAATTCTGTCCAGTTTGGCGTGCACCCTAGTGAGACGGTCGTTGAGATACCAGCCGTGTGCAAACCACAACACAACCGCAGTGCCTATGATTGTTCTCTCTAGTCCGCTATCGAACATATGCTCTCCGTAAATTATGAGGCTCTAGCCATAGGATACCCACAAGCATCCACAGCTTAAGGCGCACAGTTCCACATTACGCTCTTCCTATAGATCAGGGTGATGCTTCAACCAAACAGCGAATTTCTTCATCTCATCGGAGACTTTCCCACCAAGTGGCTCTACCATGGGTAACGCACGCATAATCATCGAGACCGGTTGAATTCTGTCTACCTCAAAATGAGTCTCTGATGGGTCGCCCGCGTGCTTTACTTGGTTTCTAGCATCATTCAAGACGCTGGTGATGAACTTCCTGTGCTCGGCGTCTGTTTCGGTATCTGTCTGTCCACGGTAGTAGTCAACGACAAAGTCAACGGCGTTCGGTAGCCCGGCATGCTGCGAGAGTGCCCCTAGGATTCCCTCTGCGGCCCCTGCCAAAGTCAGAGCTGAGACATAGTCGCCAATGAAAAACAGTCGAATCGCGGCGTCTAGTTGAATAGTCGCAACGGCGAGCTTCGTGATGACCACCGGCTCCGCTGCGTGAGCGAACTTCTGGATGGCCTGTGCAACGCGCTGCTCATGTGTACCACGCCGTTTAGCTTCACCCATGAAGCCTGCCTCCATCCCTGCTCGTCCTATGCCTTTACGTCAGGCCGTAGCATGTCCGTGAGCGACTCACGGATCGCGACTGAGATCTGCTCCCGCAGTCGCTTTGCCATCGCAGGGGAAATTTCAATGAATGCGTCGTCATCGATCTTCAGCACCACCATGCCTTGTGCGTTGCAGAACACCGCAAGCTGCTCGGCTTCCGCCTCAGGACCTCGCGCGAAGTACCGCACAGGAATCGTCTCACTCTCAGCTTCGTCGCCGTGCGTCGATGCCCATCCCGCTGCCTCGTAGAGCCACGTTGCAACCATGGGTGTCTGCTCTATGGTCAAGTGAATCGTCGGATCCTGGTCATTAAGGTCGTTAATCTGCTGAGTAAGGACCACCATGCCGTCGGCGGCGACTTCAACTGAAATCGGCTGCATCTGCTTCTTCATGCACCCTCCGTTTATGTTGTGTCTTTCGTTTATCAGAGGGGCGCCGACTTGTCGCCATTGCCCTCGATCCCGACTTCCGGCCGATGCGGGGCGCAGCTCGCGCCCATTTCCTGCCTTAGTCCTGCCACTCGTACGAAACGCCTGCGCCGGCCAGCTTGACACGACGACTGACATGCTTGCCAAGCTGTTTGTCAAAGCGGCGTATTGTCCAAATCCGGTCTTGCGTCACAGAGATCTTCGAGCCAACGTGTGCTTCTCCGTACGGTGCCACGATTCTGATGACGTCAGCCAGCGCGACCTCAAGGGAGCCGTCACCTTCTGCGCCAGGGAGAACAATCACACCTGGATTGCGGTGAAACGGAAACAGGTGATCGTCCAGGAAATCACTATCGTGAGTGAGAATGATCAGCCTCTTGCGCCACGCATACGCAAACACATCTTGATCGGAACGTCCGGAAAGACCTACGTCACCCACGTACTTGGCCCAACGGCCTAGTTCCCGGAGAACATCGCGCGTCGTCTCCCATATTCTCATCCACCAGGAAGCGCGCCTTTTTGCGGTACTCGGCAGCAAACGCATCGGCTTCGGCCTGCGAGATTTCGATACGGTCCCAATGCGGCATATGCTTTTCCGGGTTGGTTGTTACTGCGGTTGCCCTGTTCACCCCTACGGGATCAGTCGTCGTCATACCGGCCGGCCATGCGCTCAGCATTTAGATGCCACTTCGCCAGGAGCACAGCCGCAGCCGGCTGCGTGGCCATGACTTGCTCCGCCTCGGGAAAGAGCGCCATATAGTGATGGGCGAAGAAGCTCATCAACACACATGCAGTACTCACAGACGCCTCCGCCAGGGTGGCTTGTTGGGCGATCTGGCGCGCATCCCGGACCTGCAGGATGCTCAACCAGCTCGCGTGCGAGTAGCCACAAAGGTAACTGTAGAGATCCCGGATGTGTACGGGGTGAAATCCGGCCTCGACTCCGATCTCTGCCCACCCCCGCCCCGCGCGCCAATCCCCCTTCATGAACGCCTTGCGGTCTTTTGCGGGATGCTGCGCCCACCTACTATGCGCCTGCATTGCGGCGCGTAGCGTTTCGATGGCCGCCAACTCCTTTCCCAGCTTCTGCTTGTTCTCCGCCTTGCGTGCGCTTGCCCGCAACTTTTGCCGATCCAGCAGGCCCGCGCAGTGCCATGTCAGGTGACGGAATTCGCGTAGATCGGGTTCGCTACAGCCGTACACATGTGCAAACGTCAAATAGGTTTCCAAGGCCGCCCGCGCCAGAATCAGCACCGAACCATGGTCGATGTGCGAGGTTGAACCTTGCGGCATCGCCACTTCGACAGGCCGCGCTAGCACGTGCAGCGACGAGAGGTGGTAGTAGAACTTACGCGCCAGCACCTGCGCATCGTTCATCCACGACAGGCCGACCGGAATTATCTTGCCGGCCTGAGACTCGATCAGTTGCACCGTCAAGTGCAGCAACGTTCGGGATTCGCTCGTTCCCGCCTGCGTGCCGGCGGCGTTGCTGTCCTCCACCACGCGCGGCGCCATCAGTGGATCCATGTCGTTAGGGGCCTCTTGGTCTTTTCCGTGTCGGTCGTGGCTACTTCTTACTTCTGCGAATCAGCTCGGACGCCAGCTTGTCTCCTGCGTCGTTCAGGTAGTCAAGGGGGTTAGCCTGGCAGTAGTTATCCACCCACAGAGAGAGGGAGTCATTCTTTGTGTCCCTCAGGAAGTAACTTCTAGAAGTAGTGGCGATGCCAGATAGGTACCCAAGTAGCCACATCGTATCTGCTAGTTCAGGCCAGTCCTTGGACGCGCGATCCTTTACCCATGTGCCGCAAGACGGGGCGCCTGCGATGGTTGCTGCGTCTGCTGCAGTTGAAGCGGCGCTCATGGCCGTTAGTGCGCAGAGAGTAAGAACAAGCTTTCGCATTACTGTCGCCTTTTCCATCCTAAGTTAGAGCCTGCTCGGAGCGCAGGTAGTCATTCACCCTCTCTGGCGCGGGAGATTGAGGCGCCTGCTTGTGAGCGCGCGTCGATGTGATGGTAGCCAGCTCTGTGGCGAGCCATTCGAGGTCACTGTAGAGTTCACCGTCGTGCTCGGCAGCCCGAAGCGCAAAGACGAAATCCTTGGAAGCATGCCAGTATCCTTCGACTGCAACCGAAAAGTAGTTCCAGACAATTCTCGGATCCAGCACGCGATCCCGCGTCAGGTGCGCTAGATTCTCGAAGAACTCCAAGACAGATTCATCGGCCAGCGGCTTGCGCTTCGGATCATGCAGGCGCGAAATCAATAGCTCGGTAGCAAATGCGCGCCGCAGGTTGCGCATGCCAGGATCCTGAAAATCGCGGGCAACTTGAGCAAAGAGCTGGAGCCCAGTGGCGCGCTTGGCTTCGCCAGTCTGGGCTCGAACCATCCAGACTGTGACGCCAGCCAATACCCAACTGGCGATCGCTGTCGCGATCGTTGCCCACGCTGTGGCGACCTCTGCCGCTTCATGGCTCATTTTTCGCTTTTCCGTGTCGGCCGTGGCTACTTCTTACTTCTGCGAATCAGCTCGGACGCCAGCTTGTCTCCTGCGTCGTTCAGGTAGTCAAGGGGGTTAGCCTGGCAGTAGTTATCCACCCACAGAGAGAGGGAGTCATTCTTTGTGTCCCTCAGGAAGTAACTTCTAGAAGTAGTGGCGATGCCAGATAGGTACCCAAGTAGCCACATCGTATCTGCTAGTTCAGGCCAGTCCTTGGACGCGCGATCCTTTACCCAGGTGCCGCAAGATGGGGCGCCTGCGATGGTTGCTGCGTTTGCTTCAGTTGAAGCGGCGCTCATGGCCGTTAGTGCGCAGAGAGCAAGAACGAGCTTTCGCATTACTGTCGCCTTTTGCTGTTCCTTCACTTGTCTTTTTCCTGTGTGTCCGTGATTACTTCATGCACGGACAAAATACGGATGCCCACCATCGGGAAACTGATTCCACTCGATCTCGTTGGAGTACTCTGAGCATTTCACGAACAAGGGAAGGGCACCGTGGGCGTTGAAGATCTCAAGCGCTGGTTCAGGCACCACCCCTTGAGGGAATAAATGTTCCCCTAGGGAAGGACTGATTTAATCAGCGCGGCGGTCATCGTTGAGTGGCGCGTCAGCGTTGTCAT
>NZ_JBYOJR010000051.1:0-36367 GCF_057798915.1 Cupriavidus sp. 22TCCZM01-5 | reverse complement strand
GCCGAAGGCGATTACACGATGTCGGTAGCAGCAGGGACCACGGACAGTTTCGGGGCTCGTTCAATCAGCGCCCTAATCCCGCCCATGGACGCGCACCACGCGGCAGGCAGCCGGGCACACTCTGAAGCCCATACCCGTACAACACCCGCAGCACACTACGATCAATATTCGCCCGCTAGGGCAAGTAAACGCGCTTTTTGGTTACTTTTTGTCGCTCGGACAAAAAGTGACTCGCCGGCTACGCCGGCGAAACAGCGGCGCCTGCCAAGCACGACAACCTCAACCCCACTCCTTCCCCATCCCCACAACCCAGCAATGAACCTTGAATTTGTGCTTTGCGCACACCAAACTTAGCGGCAGCCGCACCGGCCGCACCGGCCGCACCGGCCGCACCGGCCGCACCGGCCGCACCGGCCGCACCGGCCGCACCGGCCGCACCGGCCGCACCGGCCGCACCGGCCGCAGCCGCAAGGAGCCGCAAGGAGCCGCAAGGAGCCGCAGATGAACCGCGCAGTGCAGAGAGTTTCCATGATGGGGCTGTGCCTGCTCTGGGCACTGTGCCTGCAAGCAACCGTCCGGGCCGACGACGACGTCAGCCTGAATGCCCGACTGCTGGCTTCAGCTCGCGCCGGCGACGAGGCCGGCGTGCGCAGCGCGCTGCAACAAGGCGCCGCGGTCGATTCGCGCAACCGGATCGGCGACACCGCGCTGATCACCGCCGCCAAGCGCGGGCTAACCGGCATGGCGCGCACGCTGGTCGATCACGGCGCCAATGTCAGCCAGCCCAACCTCCAGGGCGTCACGCCGCTGATGGCGGCAGCGTTTGGCGGCTACCCGGACATCACCGCGATGCTGCTGGAGCGCCACGCCGACCTCAACGCGACCGACCGCATCAGCAAGACGGCCATGGTCTACGCCGCCGGGCAGGGGCAGGTGGCGGTGGTGAAGCAATTGCTCGATGCCGGCGTGGACGTCAACGCGCGCTACCAGCATGGGCTCACGGCGCTGATGTGGGCCGCCGGCTACGACAAGAGCGAGGTCGTGCAGCTGCTGCTGGCGCGCGGCGCCGATGCCGCCCTGCAGGACGACCGCGGGCTGACCGCGCGCGCCATTGCCGACCAGGCAGGCGCCAAAGCCGCGGCGGCCGTCATGGCTGCGCGCCCGTAGCGGCCCGGCAGCATGGCGTGTCAGGGTGCGTCGATCGAACCGACGCTCTTCGGATAGGTCACGACACCCCACGCGAGCGGCACCCCGTCGACCTGCTGCACCGGCTGGTAGCTGCGCGCGTCGAACACCTGCACGGCATTGGAACGCCCGCACGCCACCAGCAGGCGCGCGTCGTCGGGCGTGAAGCTGAAGTGCCAGCAGCGCTTGCCCACGGCGATATCGGCCAGCGGCGCGTAGCTCTGGCCGTCGAAGACCTGCAGCGTGTCAGCGCGCGAAGCCGCCACGAACACGCGGGCGCCGCTGCGGTCGAAGGTGATGCCATAGGGTCCGGTGCGCGTGGGTACGGTGCGCAGCACGCGGTAGTCGTCGGCGGCCAGTACCAGGAATGCGTTGGCAGATTCCAGCGTCACCACATAGCGGCTGCCGTCGGGACTCGCCCGGATGCCGCGCGGACGCGAACCGGCAGGCATTGGCAGGCGTTGCAGCTGCCGGCCGCTCGCCTTCTCGTAGACGGTGACCGTGTCGTCGCCTTCATTGGTGACCAGCATCAGCTGCCCGTCGCGCGAGAACTCGATGCCCTCGGTTTCCAGGCCGCTGCGGATGGTGCGCGCCACGCGCCAGGTGCGCAGGTCGACCACGGCGATTTCGGCCGGCAGCGGCTTGTCGTCGTCGTGCTTGCCGGCGTCCTTGGGAGCTGTCGGTGTGCCAGGCTTCCCCGGTGGGCCCGGCCGTTCGCCGGGCTCGTATGTGACGAAGGCCTGATCGCCGGCCACGCGCACGAACTCCGGGTTCTGGCCGATCGGCACGCGCTTCACCTCCTTGCCGGCGGCTACGTCGATCACGGACATGTCGCCGCTTTCCTTGTTTGCCGTCAGCAGGTATTTGCCGTCCGCGGTAAGCCCGAGCCCGCGCGGTCCCTTGCCCGCGATGACCGGGCCTGGCAGGCGTTCCATGCGCTCCAGGTCGATTACGGCAATGCCGCCGCTCTCGGAGGACACATAGGCCTGCGCCGCGCGGGCCTGGCCCGTCGTGGCCAGCAGGGCGGCAAGCGCCAGCAGTGCGGCGGCACGCATGGAGGGGGATGTCGATGTCATGGCGGCTCCTCTAAGCAAAATCGGCAAAATCGGGACGACACCGGCGCGTCAGCGTCCGTCCCACTCGTAGCGAACGCCAACCAGGAACAGGCGCGGCGCGCCGGGCGCGACAAAGCGCTCCACCGGAACCGTGGCGCCAGGCTGCAGCAGCGTTCCACCCGGGAACAGGTTGTAGCCGGCCTGGCCATAGGTGGCGTAGCGCCGGCCGAACACATTGTCGATGCGGCCGTAGACCTGCCAGCGTGGCGAGAACTGCCAGCTCGCGCGCAGGTTCAGCAGCAGGTACCCGCCAGTATCGGACAGGCCCGGGTTCTGCGCACTCAGCGCACCGTCCTCGTTGCCGGCGACAGGCCGCGACGATGACACCAGCAGGTCGCCGCCCACGCTCAGCGTTGCCGTGGCGCGCCAGTCGGCGCCGAGCCTGAAGCTATGCAGCGGGATGCCCGCCATGCGGGTGCCGGGCCGCACCATCACGGGCGCGGCGAACGGTGTATGCAGTGCGCCCTGTGCCTGGTAGGTGGCCTGCGTATAGCTGTAGCCCGCGCGCAGGGTAAGGCGTCCGAGGCGCTGGCGCAGGCCCAGCTCCACCCCCTGGTTGCGGGTCTTGGGGAAATTGGAGAAAAAGCCCAGCGGGCTGAATGGGGAGCGCTGGAACAGGATGTCGTCGCGATTATCGCTACGGTACAGCGCCAGCGACACCTCGGTGGCATCGGCCGGCTGCCAGCGGCCGCCGAACTCCAGCGTGCGCGTGACCACCTGCCGCAGAAACGGGTCCGCCTGCAGGCCGGTGGGCAACTGGCAGGCGTTGGCGGGATCGGCGCAACCGAGTTCGATGGCCGTCGGCATGCGCGTTCCCTGAGAAGCCGAGCCGAACACCACGAGCCGGTCCAGCAGCCGATGCGTCAGGCCAAGGGACGGATTGAGCCGCGAGTACGTGAAGCTTTCATCCGATTGCGTGGGCAGACTGAGCAGCGTATGGCGCCGGCCCTGGTTCCAGCGTGCCGCCAACGTCAGGAAAGTCCCTTCCAGCAGCCGGATGGTGTCGGTGGCGAACAGTCCGACGGTGCTGTCGCGCCCGTCCAGCGCAGCCTGGGTGACAACCGGCGCGCCGGCATCGGCCACGGCATTGCGTGCATCGTCAAAGCTCGCTTGCTGCGTGGTCTGCGTGTAGTGCGACCGGTTCAGGTCGAGCGCCGCACCCAGCGCGAAGCGGTGCGTGTCGCCGTCATGCGACCATTGCATCGATGCCCCATAACTGGTCTCTCGCACCGTGGCGCTGTTGAGCACGGCATTGGCCGGCGCATCGCCGGCATCGCATTCCCCGCTGCCGCCCTGGCCTTGGCAGTCGAGTACGGTGTCGAGGTAGGCGTCGCTGATGTCGCCGCTGTTGGCGCGGGTGCGGGTCTGGCGCAGGTAGAGCGTCAGCTGCAGCTGGTCCTGCGCGTTGAACTGGTGCGCGCCATTGAGTGCCACTTGCAGCGACCGCGACCGCGTCACGTCAGGCGCGGTGTAGATGGCGCGGCGGTCGGCGGCATAGAGGCTGTCCGGCGCCAGGCCGTTGCCGGTCAGCCTGCTGTTGCTGCCCAGCACGCTCACGTTCCACTGTGTGCCGCTGGTGGAGCGGCCCAGCTTGAAGAAAAGGTTGCCCAGGTCGCTGTCGGAACGGTCGCGCCAGCCGTCCTCGCGCCATCCGGTGCCTGCCATATAGGCATGCCAGCCGTCACCGAGCGCCTTGCCGGCGCTGACATCGAGCCGCGCACGACCGTAGCTGCCGACGCTCAGGTCGGCTTCCACCCCGGGGTGGGTCTCGCCGGACTTGGTCTGCAGCGCGATCGCGCCGCCCAGCGTATTGAGCCCATAGAGCGGATTGCTGCCCGGCACCAGCGTAATGGTGCTGAGCGCGGCCTCGGGGATGGCGGCCCAGTGGATTACGTCGCCCAGCGCCGCGTTCTGACGCACGCCGTCCAGGTACAGCGACAGTCCCTGCGCTGACCCGAGCGTGGGGGAAAGCCGGTAGCCGCGATAGAGGATGTCCTGGGCGAACGGATTGCCCTGTGCGTCGTTGACGACCACGCCGGTCATGGTCTCTGCCAGGAAGGCTGGCAGGCTGGGTGCCTTCACGCGTTCCAGGTCGCCGTCTGTCGCGGTTTGCGCATTGCCGGCAAAGGCCTGGCGCTCAATGGTGAAGCCCGGCAGCGGGGTAGGCGCCACGACGGTGACTTCACGCAGGTTGTGGACCTGGTCGGCCGCCGCTACGTTGTTGTCTTGCTGCGCTGCCGCAGGCCATGACGCAGGCATTGCCAGGGCACCCAGGCAAGGCACGATCCCGAGCGGACGAGTACGGCAATGGCATCGGGCCATGGAGTTCCCTGTCGCGCTGCGTCGCGCAGGCATCGGTTGCGGGCTGGACGTGGATGACTGCGAGTGGCGCAAATGCTACCTAATCTAGTTCAGGGGGCAGGTACTGCCAAGTTGCGGTGGCTGTCGGTCCGCTGTTTTTTGCCTAGAGTTTTCAGGCGGCCTCGGGTTGCGCCCGGTTGCCGCGTCCCGACTCGCGAATCAGGAGGAATCGCCGATGCCGACCACCGAAACTGATGTCGATCCCGGCCGCCGTCGCCTGCTTGGCGCCGCTGCCACCGCCATGCTCGCCCTGTCCGTGCCGAACCTCGGCGCGTGCGCGCAGGGCGGCGGTGCCGGCGGCGGGCAGCCGGTGCGGATCGGCGTGATCGGCTCGGGGCGGATCGGCGGGACGATCGGGGGCTTGTGGGTGAAATCGGGCCATCCGGTGTTGTTCTCCTCGCGGCATCCCGAGTCGCTGAAGACGCTGGTCGACGAACTGGGTCCGCTGGCGCGCGCGGGCACGGTGGCCGACGCCCTGGCATTCTCGGACGTGCTGTTCCTGGCCACGCCTTACAAGGCGCTGCCGGAACTTGGCCAGGAGAACCCCGGCGCCTGGCGGGGCAAAATCGTGCTGGATGCGACCAATGCCTTCGCCCAGCGGGACGGCGCCATTGCCGACGAGGCACAGCGCAACGGCATCGGCATCACCACGAGCAAATACCTGGCGGGTGCGCGCGTGGTGCGCGCGTTCAATTTCATGGGCGCGACCAACTTCGCCAGGGAACACCATCGCGAAGGCGAACGCATCGCCGTGCCGATTGCCGGCGATGACCCGGCCGCGTTGCGCGTGGCGCAGCAGCTCGTGCGCGATGCGGGGTTTGAACCGGTGGTGGTGGGGCCGTTGGCCAGCGCGGACAAGTTCGCGCCCGGCGGGCCGCTGTTCCGTCAGATCGGCAGCGTGGAGGAAATGCGCAGGAAGATGGAGGCGCAGTAGGCGAGGCGCCGCCTGGGTTGGCAGGCTGCGGCGACGAGGGCTCAGGGCCGGCGGCGCTCCATGGCCACCATCGATGGCGTGAAGCCAAGCTGGCCGAAGAATGCGGCTTCGGACGAGCGCGCCGCGCGCAATACCCACGTGATGTCGGGGTCGTTGCCCATGACCTGGCGTACCAGCGCCCGCCCGATGCCCTGGCGGCGATGACTGGGCGCGACCACCACCATGGACAGGAAGCCATCGGACACATCATCGCAAAGCGCGCGCGCGAAGCCGATGATTTCGCCCTTGTCGACGGCCACGACCACGTGCTGCGAATTGGCGACAAGGCGGGCGAAGCGCTCGGCGCTGCCTACGCGGTTGTTCCAGCCGTTGGCGATCAGTAGCTGCCTGGCGGCTTCGACCTCTCCAGGCAACAGATTACGGATTTCCATCGGCGGCTCCCCTAGCAAAGCAGCAAAGCATGTACGGCCCTCGCCGCCCCCTGCCAGGGATGCCGCGAGTCGAGTACGGCACGGGAAACCCGGCCGCGCAATTGGCGGAGTGTAGCGAGCGGGGACAGACACGTCAATTTGCCGGCGCACGTACGCGCTGGCCACGCCGCTGGCGCTGCAGCGCGGTATCATGGCTTCCATGAACGCCCCGATCTTCTCCTCTGCCCACCCGGCCGATCAGTTGGCCGAATTTTCCGACGCCGATGCGGCGCTGGCACGGATTCGCGAGATCTACAACGCTTCGGTCGCCGCCGTGCGCGCGCGCTTCGACGCGTTCGCCAGCGGCAAGCCGCTGCCGTCGGCGGCCCACGCGTGCTACCCGTACCTGGGCATCTCCGTGAATATCGAGACCATGGTGACCGACAGCCGGCCGTCATGGGGCACGGTGGCCTATCCGGGTGTCTATGGCACCACGGTGACGCGCCCGGACCTGCTTGCCGATTACTATCGCGACCAGATCGAGCGGCTGATGCGCTACCACCGCGTGCCCGTGGTGGTGGGCCTGAGCCGGCGGCCGATCCCGTTGCCGTTCGTGATCGAGGCTTCCACGACCGACATCAGCTACACCCAGGCGCGCGAACTCGAAGTGTCCTTCGTGCTGCCGGAACTGAGCCGCATCGACGATTCCATTGCCAACGGCACGTTCGAGCCGGTGCCGGGCGAAGCGTGGCCGCTGTCGCTGTTCCCGGCCGAGCGCGTGGACCTGGCCTTGCAGCGCCTGTACCACTACACCGGCACCGCGCCACAGCATTTCCAGCGCTTTGTGCTGTTCACCAACTACCAGCGCTACGTGGACGAATTCATCGCGCTCGGCCGCTCGCTGATGGCCAGCAACGACGGCGGCGGCTATGCGCGCTTCGTCGAACCTGGCGACGTGGTGCAGGAGCTTGGCGCCGCCGAGCCCGACGACGCCGCCCGCCCGCGCGCATTGCCGCAGATGCCGGCCTATCATCTGGTGCGGGACGACAAGCTGGGCGTGACGCTGGTCAACATCGGCGTGGGCCCGTCCAATGCCAAGACCATGACCGACCACCTGGCCGTGCTGCGTCCGCACTGCTGGATGATGGTGGGCCATTGCGGCGGCCTGCGGCGCTCGCAGCAGCTTGGCGACTATGTGCTCGCCCACGCCTATGTGCGTGACGACCACGTGCTGGACCACGACTTGCCGCCGTGGGTGCCGGTGCCGCCGATCGCGGAGATCCAGGTGGCGCTGCAGGAGGCGGTGGCGCGCGTGACCGGCCTGTCCGGCGGCGAGATGAAAACGCGCATGCGCACGGGCACGGTCGTGTCGACCGACGACCGCAACTGGGAGCTGAAGTCCAAGGCGCTGTATGCGCGCTTCAACCAGTCGCGCGCGATTGCCATCGACATGGAAAGCGCGACCGTGGCAGCCAACGGCTTCCGCCTGCGCGTGCCCTATGGCACCTTGCTGTGCGTCTCGGACAAGCCCTTGCACGGCGAGCTGAAGCTGCGCGGCATGGCCAATGCGTTCTATCGCCAGCGAGTCAGCCAGCATATGACCATCGGGCTGGAGGCGGTTCGCATCCTGCGCGAGAACGGCGTCGAGCAATTGCATTCGCGCAAGCTGCGGAGCTTCGACGAGCCGGCATTCCGCTGAATGACTGGCCGGCCCTGTCCGGCGGACATCGCAGCGATAAACGAAAAAGGCCAGCGCCCGATGCGCTGGCCTTTTTCGTTGGGGCAGGGCCCGCTCAGAACCGGTAGCCCACGCCCATGCTGAACAGCCATGGGTCCAGGTTGACCTTGGAGACATTGACGCCGCCGGCCTTCACGTTGCTGGCCAGCCAGACCTTCTTGACGTCGGCGTTCAGGAACCAGTTCTTGGTCAGCTTGTAGTCCATGCCGATCTGCAGGGCGGGTGCCACGCTCCAGTTGTCGAGCTGCAGCGTATTGCCGGCAATGTCGGCGCCCCAGATGCGCGTGAAGTTCAGGCCCGCGCCCACGTATGGCCGGAAGGTGCCTTCCGGCAGGAAGTGGTACTGCACCAGCAGCGTCGGCGGCAGGTGCTTGAAGGTGCCGATCTTGTTGCCATTGAGGTAGACGTCCTGCTTCTGCGGCACGGTGAGCACCAGTTCCGCGGCGATATTGCGCGTGAAGAAGTAGGTGACGTCGAGTTCGGGGATCCACTTGTTGTTGACCGTGATCGCGTCCGACGGTACGCCCAGCGCGGGAATGGCATCCGACTTGTCGGCCATGTCGAGGTAGGTGGCGCGCAGGCGCACCATCCAGTTGCCCTGGGTCTCGCCATCGGCGGCGATGGCGGGCGTGGAAACGGCGCCGAACATGGCAAGCGCGGCGATAGCGGTGCTGGCGACCCGGGTCCGGAGAGAGATCTTGTTCATGGTCTATTGCTTTGGTCTGGTAAGAAATCGCAGCCAGTTTGGCCGAGCGGCCCCGGCAGGACATTGACCGAGGACAAGCCAGACCCTATCGACAGTAGGGTCGTCGCGATGGCGCCACAGCATGCGCAGCGCGGGCTGGCTCCTGCCGTACACGGCCGCGCCTTCTAAATACATGCGGATTTATTCGTGGCGCGGCAGCAGGGCTCGCCTTAACCTTTGCGTCATGCCGCAGTCGCGGCTGGTTCCAGGCATGTCGTGGGCGTCCGCAAGGGCGTCTTTCCGGGTGTGTCCCGTGGGGGCGGGACACACCGGTTTTCTTTGCCTGTCTCGTGCTGCGCCCCATCGATCCCGATGGCGATGCGCTCTCCTGCCGTCCTTTCCTGGCCCATTGTCTTGATCAACCCGTTGCCGGCCGTGGCATCCGGGATTGTCCTCAGCCGAAGGAGTGGGGGGCTGTCACACCCTGTGACCGTCAATCGCACAGAACGCGTCCACTGTAGGCGCGGCCTCGGCCAAAGGATGAAAGCTCGCCATATATGTACGGCAGCGCTCAACCGTCTGGCCGGTACAGCGCCGTCGCCGTTGCGCATAGGCTGGTAGCTCGGGAAAAACAGCACATGACAATGAAGGAATCATCATGAAGTCTGGAACCTGGCTTAGCGGGCTCGTATGCGCGGCGGCGGCATTCCTCGTAGCGGCGTGCGGGGGAGGGGGCGGAGGGGGCTCGGGCGGTGCGACGCCAGCGGCGGCGCCTGCCGTCAACTACGCGGCAAAACTGAACATTACCTCGGCCGAGGTTGGCGTTGGCCGTACGGTGACCGTCAGCGCGGTGGCCGTCGACAGCAATGGCAACGACGTGACAACCTCGACCAGCTTCGCCTGGACTTCAGTCGATACCGCCGTGGCCTCCGTCGTGGGCAGCACGGCTACGGTCGGCAACGCTGTGGTCACCGGCGTCAATCCCGGTACGACCAGCGTGCAGGTGGTGGCCACGGTCAGGGCCGCGGACAATTCCACGGTGCAACTGCCGGTGCAGTCCGCGACCATTACCGTGGTCCCGGCCTCGGCCACGACCTATAGCCTGTCGGTCCCGAACACCTCGTTATCGATGACCGACGGCCAGACGCTGCCGGTCAAGGTAGCGCTGGTCGACAACAACGGCAACGACGCATCGGCAAGCGGCAGTGGCTGGACCTGGTCCAGCAGCGGCACCGCGGTACAGGTCACGCCGAACCTGAACAGCGCGACGCTCAAGGCCGGCAACAGCTCCACGACTGCGGCCGCCACGGCCAGCGTGTCGGTGTCGGTGACGGCCCCGGATGGCCGTCTGCTCGGCGGCGTGATCTTCGTCACCGTGCAGAAGAATGGCACCGCGACGTACCGGGTGGTCACCTCGCAGTACGGCGAGCCGGTCAATGCGCTGCAAGTGCTCAGCACCTATCCGGCCAGGTTCAGCGCGCGCGTGCTGCGCAACGACGACCAGGACGTGACCGCGGACTTCGACGGTACCTGGACGTACGTGCCGACGTCGTCGAGCCTGTCGGCTGCGCAAGACGCGGGTACGCATGACGTGACGGTCAGCACCAGCCTCGCCAAGGGTGTCGGTCCGGTGCAGGGCACGCTCACGGTGACGGCGGTCAGCACCAGGCTGGCGGCAAGGCCCACGGCCAGCCTGAGCGTGGTGGAGAACCCCGAATGGGCGCTGATGCCTGATGTCCAGCAGCCGCTTACGCTGCTGATGATGATCCCCACGCCCATCCCGGTCACCGTCGGCCTCAAGCACTTCGGCGACGACCAGCCTTCGAGCGCCTGCACCGGCTGGACCTGGATCCCCGCCGGACCGGTCACGTTGTCGCCCGGCACCGCTGACAACCAGAAGGTCGTGTCACCGACGGCCACCGGCGACTTCACGCTGACCGTCAGTTGCACCAAGGTCTCGGACGGCAAGCTGATGACTGCGAAGCTGGTCGGTACCGTCAAGTAGCGAGAACGCGGGCTTGTCGTCCCGCGGCCCGGAACGCCCTCCGCAGGAGGGCGTTCTGCGCTTCCGGCGTAACGGAGGGAGTGGCGTGGATGCCAAGCGTACCCGTTTCTGCGTGCTTGCCAGGCAGCCGTCCCGGCGCCTTTTCGTTGGCATCGCCACGTGCGCTTCTATGTGCCTGCGGAACGCGAGAACATGCAGGCTTGCCCGCCGCAGGGTGGCAAGCGTACCCATTTCTGCGTGCAGGGGCGCAATGGATCCAGCCCGCTTATGAAGCGCGCAATATGGGTCTATCGGGGTACATGCACGAGGTGCAGAGGGCGGTCGCGGATGCGACCAAAGGGTACGAGCGTACCCGTTTCTGCGTGGGGATCCGAAGTGGGAAAGCAGGCGGCAGAGCGCCCGAATCAGCGCTTGCGCACCAGCCGGATGACCTGCTCGGCGGGTTTGTCCGGCGTACCCTGGGGGCTTGCGGTGTTGGAGGCGCACGTATTGCAGCCGCCGTCATCGCAGCCGCTGGCGCAGCCGGCCGCGGCCTGCGGGGCCAGCCGGCGCACCAGGCCCGCGCGCCAGCCGGTGGCGGACGCGCCGCCAAGATACGCGGCCAGCACGGCCTTGATGCGTTCGCGCGTGCGCGGCGCGTAGCGGGCCGCCACCGACACCGCGCATGCCAGCACGATCAGCGGGACCAGCAGGGATTCGACGGCGTGATAGAGGCTCATGGCGTCAGCTGAACAGCAGGGCGACGCGGTAGGTAATGAACGCGGCCAGGTATCCCAGGCCGGCCAGGTAGGCCGCCGAAGCCGCCATCACCTTCCACGAGTTGGTCTCGCGGCGGATCACCGCCAGCGTGGAAATGCATTGCGGCGCGAACACGTACCAGGCCAGCAGCGCCAGCGCCGTCGCCAGCGACCACTGCTGGGCGATCATCGGGGCAAGCTGCGCCGTCACTGCGTCTTCGCTGCCGGACAGTGCGTAAACCGTCGCCAGCGCGCCCACGGCCACCTCGCGCGCGGCAAGGCCCGGCACCAGCGCAATGCAGATCTGCCAGTTGAAGCCCACCGGCGCGAAGACATGCTCCAGCGCCTTGCCGATCATGCCCGCAAAGCTGTAGTCGATGGCGGGGCCCGTCGCGCCTGCCGGCGGAGCCGGGAACGTGGCAAGGAACCACAGCAGCACGGTCAGCGCCAGGATCACCCTGCCGACGCGTGCCAGGAAGATACGGGCACGTTCCCACAGCCCCAGTGCCACGTCGCGCGGGTTGGGAATGCGGTACGACGGCAGCTCCATCAGCAGCGGATGGTCGGTGCGATCGTGGCGGAAATACTTGAGCGCGTAGGCCACCGCCAGCGCGCTCACAATGCCTGCGACATAGAGTGCGAACAGCACCAGCCCCTGCAGATTGAACAGGCCCATCACCGTGCGTTGCGGGATAAATGCGCCGATCAGCAGCGCATAGACCGGCAGCCTCGCCGAGCAGGTCATCAGCGGCGCCACGAGGATCGTGGTGAGCCGGTCGCGCGGATCCTGGATGGTACGCGTGGCCATGATCCCCGGGATCGCGCACGCGAAGCTCGACAGCAGCGGAATGAAGGAGCGGCCCGACAGCCCCGCGCCCATCATCAGCCGGTCCAGCAGGAAGGCCGCGCGCGGCAGGTAGCCCGATTCCTCCAGCGTCAGGATGAACAGGAACAGGATCAGGATCTGCGGCAGGAACACCACCACGCTGCCCAGGCCGGCGATCAGGCCGTCGACCAGCAGGCTCTTGAGCATGCCGTCCGGCAGGTGCGTGCCGACGATCTCGCCGAACCAGTGCACGCCGGCTTCGATGCCGTCCATCAGCGGCGCGGCCCACGAGAACACCGCCTGGAACATCAGGAACAGCAGTACGGCCAGCAGCAGCAGCCCCAGCACCGGATGCAGCACGATGCGATCGAGCTGGTCGTCCAGCGCGGCGGTACGCGCGGGCATCGACACGGCGGCCTGGAGCAGCCGGTTGACCTCGGCATGCACGTCGAGGTCGTCGGCTGGCGGCAATGCCGGCGGTGCGGGCGGCAGCGCACCATCGAGCACGCTGAGCAGCGCCGCGGCGCCTTCGCGCTTGATCGCCACGGTCTGCACGACCGGCACGCCAAGCGTGGCCGCGAGCTTGTCGCGGTCGATATGAATGCCGCGTCTCGCAGCCGCATCGCTCATATTGAGCACCACCACCATGGGCAGGCCCAGGCGGCGCAGCTCCAGCACGAACCGCAGGTGCAGGCGCAGGTTGGTGGCGTCGACCACCGAGACCAGCAAGTCGGGTTTCGGCTCGCCGGGGCGCTTGCCCATGCAGATGTCGCGTGTGATGGCCTCGTCGAGGCTCGCCGCATGCAGGCTGTACGCGCCCGGCAGGTCCAGGATGCGGACCTGCCGGCCGGCCGGCGAGACGAAGAAGCCTTCCTTGCGTTCCACCGTCACGCCGGCATAGTTCGCCACCTTCTGGCGGCTGCCCGTCAGGCGGTTGAACAGCGCGGTCTTGCCGCAGTTGGGATTGCCCACCAGCGCAATACGCAAGGCGGAAGAAGAGGGAGCTGCAGACATAGTCGAGGGAGAACTCAGGCGCTGCGTTGGGCAGCCTTGGTATCAGGCTGGCCGGCGGCCTCGCTGGCCGGCGCAATGCTGGTAACGGTGGCGCTGACGACTTCGACGCCGATGCGCGCCGCCTCGGAGCGCCGCAGCGCGAAGCGCGTGAAGCCGACCTGCGCGACGAGCGGGTCCATGCCGAAGGGGCCAAAGGCGATCACTTGCACCTGTTCGCCAGGAACGAAGCCGAGTTCGCGCAGGCGGCGCGCAACGGGGTCGCCGGGCGTGGCATCGTCCACCGATTGCACTACGGCGGGCGTGCGCCGTGGAAGTTCAGACAACTGCATCATGCTTCCAGTCGGAAGGCACGGACTGCTGCCGAGCACACGGCGCATTCCCGCCAGGGTACGTAAATGAAAATCGTTTTCATTGTATCTCAATTCCACGGCAGCAATGCCATTCCGGCGGACGGGGCGGGCACATTCCGTAGATTTGCCAGTACGCGCAAAGCCGCTATTTTGCCTTGCCGGCTCAGCTAGTGGGACGGGCTTGTGCGTACTTCCGCTTGCCTGCCACAGCCTTGCTTATGCGGGGATGCTTGTCCTGTTGATTACTGCATTTGTGTTATTGGTGAGACAAGGCCCCGGCGTTAAGCTGCTCTTACGCTGAACACCCCGTTCCACGCGTACTTCACAAGCCACCAGCCTTTGGGCAGGTGGCTTTTTTCTTTGCGGGGGCGAAATCAGTTCAGGGCCTGCGCCGCCTGCGTCGCAGTGGCCGCGCGCACCATCGCCACGAAATGGTCCCGGGCCGGGTGATCCGGCGCGGCCTTCCATGCGCAGTAGACCTCGGACGGCACCTCCGCCGCGTCCGCCAGCGGCCGGAACGCCGCTCCGGCCATGCCGGATCTTGCCAGCGCGGCCGGCACGACGGCCACGCCCATCCCTTGCGACACCAGTGACACCACCGACAGCCAGTGACGGACCTCGTGCCGGATCTGCGGATAGAAGCCGCGCGCGGCGCACATCTCGAAAATCCGGCTGTAGTAGTCCGGCGACGCCTTGCGCGAGAACAGCACGAACGGCTCGGCGCGCAGGGCGGCCAGCGCCACTTCGGCCTGTGCCGCCAGCGCATGGTCCTGCGGCAGGCAGCAGACAAAGGGCTCGCGATGGACCAGCACGGCGCCGAGTTCGTCTGGCAGGCGTCCCGTGTGGACGAAGCCGGCGTCGAGTTCATCATGCAACAGGGCGTCGATCTGTTCCTGCGAGTTGAGTTCGGTCAGCGCCACCTGAATACCCGGAAAGCTCGCCTGGAAGTCGTGCAGGCGCTGCGGCAAGCCCCGGTACAGCATCGACCCGACAAAGCCCACGCGCAGCCGCCCGACCGCGCCGGCCTCGATGTCGCGCGCCAGCACGCGTGCCGCCTCGGCCTGCGCCAGCAGCGCCGTGGCCGATTCGCGAAAGGCCCGCCCGGCCGCCGTCAGCCGCACGCCCCGGCTGTCGCGCTCGAACAACCTGGCGCCGACCGAGGCCTCGAGCTGCTGGATATTGAGCGACAGCGGCGGCTGCGAGATGGACAGCCGTTTGGCCGCGCGGCCGAAGTGCAACTCCTCGGCCAGGACCAGGAAATAGCGCAGGTGTCGGAATTCCATGCCGATACAAAAAACATATTGATCAAGCCAATTTTAGAATTAGACGCGAATCCATGGGAATCCAATAATGGTGCAAACAGGTCCGCGGCTGGACGGCGGATCAGGCCCATCCAGGAGACCTTCTATGACCAGTGCTGTGCGTCATGCCGCACCCCAAGCCCAATCCATTGCATCGCAGGCCGAGCACCCGGTACCGGATCGCCAGGGCGGCAGCCTCTATACCGCCGACCCGGACCTGCGCGCGCTGCTGCCGCTTTACCTGCCGGCGGGCCTGCTGAATGTCCTGCAGCCGCACCTGGAGCGCATGGGCGAACTGGCCGGCGGCGTGTTGGACGAGTTGGCAATGATCGCCGACCAGAACCCGCCCACGCTGACCCACCGCACCCGCAGTGGCATCGACCAGCAACTGGTGCACAAGCATCCCGCCTACGTGGAACTGGAGCGCGTGGCGTTCTCCGAGTTCGGCCTGGCCGCGGTCTCGCACCGCGCCGGCGTGTTCGGCTGGGACAAGCCAATGCCGCCGGCGGCTAAGTACGCGCTCACGTATATGCTCGTTCAGGCGGAATTCGGCCTGTGCTGCCCGCTGTCGATGACCGACTCGCTCACGCGCACGCTGCGCAAGTTCGGCGATCCGGCGCTGGTCGAGCGCTTCCTGCCCAACCTGACCACGCAGGTCTTTGAAGACCTGTTCCAGGGCGCGATGTTCATGACCGAGCAGGGCGCGGGCTCCGATGTGGCCGCCACCGCCACACGCGCGGTACGCGACCCGCAGGCCGAAGGCGGCTGGCGCCTGATCGGCGACAAGTGGTTCTGCTCCAACCCCGACGCCGCGCTGGCGATGGTGCTGGCACGCGTGGAAGACGAAGCCGGCAACGCCGTGCCCGGTCACAAGGGCGTGTCGCTGTTCCTGCTGCCGCGCAAGTTGTCCGATGGCAGCGACAACCGCTACCGCATCATCCGGCTCAAGGACAAGCTCGGCACGCGCTCGATGGCCAGCGGCGAGATCCGGCTGGAAGGCGCCAGCGCGTATCTCGTCGGCGAGCCGGGGCGCGGCTTTGTGCAGATGGCCGACATGATCAACAACTCGCGCCTGTCCAACGGCGTACGCGCCGCCGGCCTGATGCGCCGCGCGCTGACCGAGGGCCTGTTCATCGCCCGCGAGCGCAAGGCCTTCGGCAAGCGCCTCGAAGACATGCCGCTGATGCGCCGCCAGCTCCTCAAGCTGACGCTGCCCACCGAGCAGGCGCGCACCATGGTGTTCCAGACTGCGGAAGCGCTGCGCCGCGCCGATGCCGGCGAAGCGGACGCTTACCCGCTCATGCGTATCCTGACGCCGCTGATCAAGTTCCGCGCCTGCCGTGACGCGCGCAAGGTCACTGGCGACGCCATGGAGATCCGCGGCGGCTGCGGCTATATCGAGGAATGGAGCGACCCGCGCCTGGTGCGCGATGCCCACCTCGGCTCGATCTGGGAAGGCACCAGCAATATCGTCGCGCTGGACGTGCTGCGCGCCATCCGCCGCGAAGGCTCGCTGCCTGCGCTGCGCGCGCACCTGGCAGGCCTGCTGGCCGACACGCCGCTGCATGCCACGGCCCGCGCCACCTTCGAGTCCGCCATCGAGCGCGCCGCTGCCTTTGCCGCGAGCGCCGCCGAAGCCGGCGCTGCCGGCGACCTGCTGGCCCGCCAGGCGGCCTCCGGCCTTTACCACGTCACCACTGCCGTGGCGATGGCCTGGGAAGCCGGGCGCATCGGCTCGGTACGCCGCATGCGGCTGGCGCAACTGGTGCTGCGTCACCGCGTGCTGCCGCAGGACCCGCTGTCCGCGCAGGCCGAGCCGGAATGGCTGGCCGAAACCGTCGCGCCGCCGGCCGATGGCGTGGTGCGTGCCGCCGGCGCGGTGGATCAGGTCAACGTGTTCTGACCTTTTCCTGAACTTCCAAAATCCTTTGCCCCTGACGGCGCCGCCAAACGGTGCTGTCCACCGCATTGCCCGACGTTCGCCCGGGGCAATGCGAGACGACTCATACCAGGAGACAAGCCATGCAACTCTGGCACCGCATCGCGGCGATCGCCGCCTGCACGCTGTGCGTCAGCGCCACCCCCGCCTTCGCGCAGAAGGACTATCCCTCCAAGCCGATCATGATGGTCGTGACCTATCCGCCGGGCGGTCCTACCGATGCCATGGCGCGTACCTTGGCCGCGGCCCTCAAGACCAGCCTGGGCCAGCCTGTGGTGGTCGAGAACCGCGCCGGTGCCGGCGGCAATATCGGCGCCGAAGCCGTGGCGCGTGCCGAGCCGGATGGCTACACGCTGATGTTCGGCACCTCGGCGCCGCTGGCCATCAACGTGAGCCTTTACCGCAAGATCAACTACGACCCGGTCAAGAGCTTCGCGCCCGTGATCCAGATTGGCCAGCTGCCGAATGTGCTGGTGGTCAACCCAAGCGTGCCGGCAAAGAACGTCGGCGAGCTGATTGCCTATGGCAAGGCGCATCCGGGCAAGCTGAGCTACGCCTCGTCGGGCAATGGCGCGTCGTCGCACCTGGCGGGGGTGCTGTTCAACAACCTCGCGGGGACCGATTTCCAGCATGTGCCATACAAGGGTACGGGGCCGGCGCTCAATGACCTGCTCGGCGGACAGGTCAGCATGACCTTCACCGACGTGCTGACCGCGCTGCCGTTCATCAAGAGCGGCAAGGTGCGTGCGCTCGGCGTGACCACCAAGGCGCGTTCGCAGGCATTGCCCGATGTGCCGACGGTTGCGGAGCAGGGCGTGCCCGGCTTCGACGTATCGGTGTTCTTCGGCGTCGTAGTGCCGGCCGGCACGCCCGCACCGGTGATCGCCAAGCTGAACCACGCCTTCGCCGAAGCCCTGCAGAAGCCTGACGTGCGCAAGACCCTGCAGGCGCAGGGCCTGGAGTTCGCACCGTCCACCACGCCCGAGCAGCTCGGCGGTTTCGTGAAGTCCGAAGTCACCAAGTGGCGCACCGTCGTGCAGAAGTCCGGCGCGCAACTCGACTGACAAGGAGCCATGTCATGACGCAATCCAAGACGGGCGCGCTGGCCGGCATCCGCGTGGTCGACCTGTCGCGCATCCTGGGCGGCCCGTTCTGCGGCCAGATCCTCGGTGACCACGGCGCCGACGTGCTGAAGATCGAACCGCCGCAGGGCGACGACACGCGTACCTGGGGCCCTCCGTTCAGGGACGGCGTAGCGTCGTACTACTTCGGGCTGAACCGCAACAAGCGCGTGATGAAGCTCGACCTCACTGCCGAGACGGACCGCGGCGTGCTGCTCGCGCTGCTCGAAGACGCGGACGTGCTGGTCGAGAATTTCAAGACCGGCACCATGGAGAAATGGGGGCTCGGCTATGACACGTTGTCGGCTCGCTTCCCGCGGCTGGTGCATTGCCGCGTCTCCGGTTTCGGCGCGGATGGTCCGCTTGGCGGTTTGCCTGGCTATGACGCCGTCGTGCAGGCCATGGCTGGTCTCATGAGCATCAATGGCGAAGCGGATGGCGACGCCTTGCGCGTCGGGCTGCCTGTCGTCGATATGGTGACCGGCATGAACGCCGCGCTCGGCGTGCTGCTGGCGCTGCAGGAGCGCGAGCGCAGCGGGCGCGGGCAGTTCGTTGAAGCGGCGCTCTATGACTCCGGCCTGTCGCTGCTGCATCCGCATGCGGCGAACTGGTTCATGAATGGCAAGACGCCGGTGCGTACCGGGAATGCGCACCCGAACATCTATCCGTACGACACTGTTGCCACGGGCACGGATCCGATCTTCCTTGCCGTTGGCAATGACCGGCAGTTCCGCATCCTGTGCGAGTACTTGCAGGTGCCTGCATTGGCGGATGACGAGCGTTATGCCACGGCTGGCGCGCGCTCGGTCAATCGCGTTGCCTTGAAGGCGGAGCTGGAAGCGCGGATGCGTGAGCTGGACGGCAAGGTCCTGGCCGATACGCTGGTGGCCGCGGGCGTGCCGTGCGCGCCGGTGCTGTCGGTGCCCGACGCGTTGCAGCATCCGCATACCATGCATCGCGAGATGGTTGTGGAGATGGAAGGCGGCTATCGCGGACTGGGCGCACCCGTGAAGCTGAGCCGGACGCCGGCGACGTATCGGTTTGCCCCGCTGACGGAAGGAGACCAGTTCCTGCCGAAGGAGGATTGAAGTGAACAGGGGGCGCTGTCCACGGCTGCATGGATCGCATAGATGGCACCCCTGAATCAAGCTCACTGCGTCTTGAGGTCCGCAAACAGTACCGATGCCACGCTACCGAGCCGCGCGAAGCGCAGCCGAAGGCGATGATGTGATATCGGTGTTAGCAGGCGGCCACCGCCCTACATGGGGATCGTACAAAAGCCGGTTATCGCAGGCACAGGTTCTGACTCACTATGCGTAGCAGGTCTGAACAATAGCCAAGCCTCGCGAGACCAAAGCCGCTCGAGCCATAGAAGCGCATCGTTGATGGCCAGCCGCCAGGCGACGCGTTCTTTGTCTACTGTCTGTCGCTCGGACAGAAAGTAGGTCGCCGGCTACGCCGGCGAAACAGCAGCGCCCGCCAGGCACCAAAACCTTCAAAACAACGTATACCCCCCATCAATCACAAACGTATCCCCCGTGTGATACGCAGAAGCCGAACTCATCAGATACACCGCAATCCCGGCGAAATCAGACCCCTCCCCCCATCGCCGCATCGGCACGCGCTTCCCGACCATTTCCTGAAACGTCGCATTGGCCTGCGCATTGCTGGTCATCTCAGTCTTGATCCACCCCGGCAGCACGGAGTGCGCGCGAATCCCCTGCCGCGCATATTCCACCGCAAGCCCGCGCATCATGGAAATCAGCCCGCCCTTGGTCGCCGCGTAATGCTCATTGCGCGCAGCACCCTCAATGGCCGCAACCGAGGCGGTGCCAACCAGCACCCCGCCATCTCCCTGCAAGAGCAACTGCCGGGCCGCCGCGCGCAGCGTAAAAAACGCCCCATCCAGATTGACCCGCAGCACGCGGTGCCAATCCTCCGTACCCATTTCTTCGAAGCGCGTGCCACGCGCCGAGACCCCGGCATTGGCGAAACAGCCGTCGATGCGACCCAACGCGGCGAGCGTGCCATCCATGGCAGCGGCGACGGAAGATTCATTGCCGACATCGCAGATCGCGGTATGAACCTTGCGTCCATACTGCGCCAGCCGCTCGGCGGCGGCGGCATTCTTCTGCGCATTAGTGCCCCAGATCGCGACATCGGCGCCGGCCTGGGCCAGGCCCTCGGCCATGCCGAGGCCGATGCCGCCATTACCGCCGGTCACCAGGGCCACCTTGCCGGTGAGGTCGAAGGGAGTGAAAGGCATGATCTGTCTCCTGTGAGGATGGATGAGCCCGGCCCTTGTCTGCGGGCGGATCAGATCATGCTAAGAGGCCGCCTTGCCGGCGGGCATCGTCGGATACGACGAAACCCGCCCGCGGCCGGAGAGGCTTAGCCCGGGATCATCCCCGGCAGCACATAGGCCTGGACCACGGTGATGATGCCGATGATCACCGCGAACAGCAGGCTGTGCCTGACGGTGAAGCGGAACAGTTCCGACTCCTTGCCCACCAGTCCGGTTGCCGCGCAGGCCACCGCGATCGATTGCGGCGAGATCATCTTGGCCGTCACGCCGCCCGTGGTGTTGGCCGCCACCAGCAGCGTGTCGGACACGCCGATCTGGTGCGCCGTGGTGTTCTGCAGCGAGCAGAACAGCGCGTTCGACGACGTATCCGAGCCCGTCAGGAACACACCCAGCCAGCCCAGGAACGGCGAGAAGAATGGGAAGGCCGCGCCCGTGCCCGCCAGCAGCAGCGCCAGCGTGGAAGACATGCCCGAGTAGTTGGCCACGAACGCAAACGCGAGCACCAGGCCAATCGACAGGATCGGGCGCGCCAGTTCCACCAGCGTCTCGCCGAAGGTCGACACCAGGTCGCGCGGCTTCATGCGCAGCAGCACGGCCGAAATCAGCGCGGTCAGCAGGATGGCGGTGCCGACGGCCGACAGCAGGTCGAGCTTGAGCACGGCTTCATACGGCTTGGGCGATGCAACGATCGGCGCGGCCTTGATGACCAGCTGGTCCAGCCCCGGCACCTTGAACTTCAGCACCGTGCCCGCCAGCGCGCCATTGCCCGCGAACAGCGCCTTGAACGGCTGCAGGCTCCACACCGTGACGATGGCCGTCAGGATGCCGAACGGCGCCCACGCACGGATCGTCTGCGCAGCGGTGTAGGGCGACTTGCGGTTGCCACCGGTCTGCACACCGTTGCTGAAGCCGCCGCCACCAAACGCCGACATCGCCATGGTGCCGCCGCCCACATTGCCGCCCGCGCGTTGCGAGGCGGTGCGCGGCTTCCACACCTTCAGGAACGCCGCCAGCGACACCATGCTGACCAGCGCCGAGGTGATATCCGGCAGCTCAGGCCCGATATGGTTCGACGTGAAGTACTGCGTCACGGCAAAGCTGCCACCCGTCACCAGCGCCGCCGGCCATGTTTCGCGCACGCCCTTGGCGCCATCCATCATGAACACCAGCCAGAACGGCACCGCCAGCGACAGCAGCGGAAGCTGGCGGCCAGCCATCGCGCCGATGTGCATGGCGTCGATGCCCGTCACCTGCCCGGCCACGATGATGGGAATGCCCATCGCACCGAAGGCCACCGGCGCGGTGTTGGCGATCAGGCAAAGCCCTGCTGCATAGAGCGGATTGAAGCCCAGCCCGACCAGCAGCGCTGCCGTAATGGCCACGGGGGCGCCGAAGCCGGCCGCGCCTTCCAGGAACGCGCCGAACGCGAAGCCGATCAGCAGCATCTGCAGGCGCTGGTCATCGGTGATCGACAGCACCGAAGCGCGGATGACGTCGAACTGCCCGGTCTTGACCACGATCTTGTACAGGAACACCGCGGTCACGATGATCCACGCGATCGGCCACAAGCCATAGGCAAAGCCGAATCCCGCTGCCGCCAGCGCCTGCTGCGCCGGCATGCCGTAGGCGAAGATCGCCACGGCCAGTGAAAGCAGCAGCGTCACTGCTGCCGCGACATGGCCCTTCAGGCGGAAGACCGCCAGGGCTACGAAGAAAAACAGAATGGGAATGGCTGCCGCCAGGGCGGACAGCCACAGGCTGCCCAGCGGCGTGTAGATCTGAGTCCAGGGTTGCATGCTCGGTCTCCTACTTCAGTGGTGTTTCGGGTGTTGTTTGTTGTTCGGCGCCTGGCCGACCCGTCTGTCGCGACGGTGTCATCGCTCTCCGGCAAGCGGGAGAGCGATGGAGCCTGCCGGTTTCTTACTCCGGCTGGCCTTTTTCCTTCAGCAGATCCGACAAGCTTCGCGCCGCAGGCGTCAGTGGCGTGCGATGCTGCGTCCACCCCATCTGCTTCGCCGGTGTCAGCGCACGCAGGCGCGTCGCTGCCCAGCGGAACATGCGGTAAGCCTTCGGATGCGAGAACGCCCCGCTCCAGAAGCGCCAGATCAGGTGCTCGCCGCGGCTGTACTTGGCGCCCTGGCCACGCAGCGGATGAGCGACCTGCTCCTGCGGGTCGCGGTTGGCTTCCGTGCGCAGGCGCACCAGCAGTTGCGGGATCGGGATGCGCACCGGGCAGACCTCGCCACATGCGCCGCACAGGCTCGATGCGGTGGGCAGATCGGCAGTCGCCTCCAGCCCCAGCAGGTGCGGCGAGATGATCTTGCCGATCGGTCCCGGATACGTCGTGCCATAGGCATGGCCACCGATGCGCGTATAGACCGGGCAATGGTTCATGCACGCGCCGCAGCGGATGCACTGCAGCGTTGCGCGCAGTTGCGCATCGGCATAGGCCTGCGTGCGCCCGTTGTCGAGCAGCACCAGGTGGACCTCGCGCGGGC
Organism: Cupriavidus sp. 22TCCZM01-5; assembly: GCF_057798915.1. Lineage (NCBI taxonomy): Bacteria > Pseudomonadati > Pseudomonadota > Betaproteobacteria > Burkholderiales > Burkholderiaceae > Cupriavidus > Cupriavidus sp. 22TCCZM01-5. The sequence continues at coordinate 13,843 of NZ_JBYOJR010000051.1, read as the reverse complement.
CATCGCGCTCGCCTTCGCGGCGCGGGCCGGAGATCAGGTTGAAATAGGTCGTGATGGCCTGGCCCGTGGCCGAACGCGTCAGCAGGCTCGACAGCGGCACGATATGTTCAAGCCGCGCCACCACCTTCTCCATGCCCATGATGGCGATGTGCACGTCCGGCACCGTGGTCGACAGGCGCCCGTTGCCCTCGTTCTCCACCAGCCACAGCGTGCCCGTATCGGCCGCCGCGAAATTCACGCCGGACAGGCCGATATCCGCCTCGACGAACGCCTGGCGCAAGGCGCGGCGGCCGGTCTGGATCAGCGCGTCCACATCTTCGGTATAGGGCGTGTCGGGGATGTGCTGCTCGAACAGCGTGGCGATATCGCCCTTGGTCTTGTGGATCGCCGGCATGACGATGTGCGAGGGCTTCTCGCCGGCAAGCTGGACGATGTACTCGCCCATGTCCGACTCGATGCAGTCCACCCCGCGCTCGGCCAGGTAATGGTTCAGCTCGATTTCCTCGCTGGCCATCGACTTGCCCTTGATCACGCGGCGTGCCTGCTTCGATGCGGCAATGCGGTGGATGATCGCGTTGGCTTCGTCGGCGGTCTCGGCCCAGTGCACCTGCACGCCGGCGGCGATCAGGTTGCCTTCGAGCTGCACCAGCAGGTCGGGCAGGTTGGCCAGCGCGTGCTGGCGGATCGCCTCGCCGAGATCGCGCAGGTGTTCCAGTTCGTCGGCATCCGGGAACTGCGACCGGCGCTTGCCCTGCAGGAAATCCATCGCGCCGCGGAAGCTCTGGCGCAGCTTGGGATCGTCCAGCGCCTCGCGGGCGCGTGCCTTGAAGTCCTGGGACGGGACGAAGTGCAGCGTGCTTTCGCTCATGCCTGGCTCCCCGCGTTGCTGTCATCGACAATCACCACCCAGAGCTGGCGCGGACCATGCGCGCCGTAGGCCAGGGTTTGCTGGATATCAGAAGTCTTGGAGGGGCCCGACACCATCACCAGGTTCGTGGGCATGTCATCGCGCCAGCGTTCGGCGCGCGCGGCCGTGTGCAGGTCCGCATGCAGCGTGGAGGCATGCACCAGCGCCACATGCAGCGGCGGCACCAGCGACACCGTGCGGGGCGAGCCCGCGTCCGGCGCCAGGATCAGCGTGCCGGTGGCGGCAATGCCGGAGCGCGCGACCGTGAAGCCGGCATCGACCGTATCGAACAGCTCGGCCTTCCATTGCTCGATCGGACGGTCATAGCCGATGGCTTCGATTGGCGTCGGCAAGGCCTGCTTCAGCGCTGCGCCCGCGGCTTGCGACGGGTCCAGCAGCAGGCGCCGCACGCCGGCTTGCGCGAGCTTCTCCGCGAGCAGCGCGGGCCATGCCGAAGCCGTGGTGCGCCAGACCTCGGCGTGCGAGGCCTCCAGCCCGGCCTGCATCGACGCAATGCGTGCCTCGAGCCCGTTTGCAGCGGGTGCGCGTTCGGCGTAGTGCGCGTCGATGCGGCCATCGATTTCCGCCGTGGTGGTGGCACGGGTTGCCGGCGCGGCGGCGCGCAGCCGGCCCAGCATGCGTTCGCGTGCGGTGAGCGCGGTCATGCGGCACCTCCGGTACGGCGCCACAGGAAACTGGCAAGGTGTTCGACCTCCAGCGGCGCGCCGTCATGCGCGGCCGTGTGGCCGATATTGAGCAGGCAGCCGCAATCGGCCGATACCAGCCGGTTGCAGCCCGTGGCGCAGGCCGAAGCGACCTTGTCGCGCACCATCGCGCCGGAGATATCCGGATGCTTGAGCGAGAACGTGCCGCCAAAGCCGCAGCATTCGGATTCACGCTCGTGTTCCAAGCGCGTCACGCCGGGCAAGGCATCGACCATCGCCACGCCATGGGCGCGCGTACCCATTTCTCGACGGGCGCCGCACGAGGTATGAAGCACGATGCGCTCTGCCGCGTGACTGCCCGGCAGTGCCTGGCTGAAGTCGACCTTGAGCACGTGCAGCAGGAATTCGGTGAGTTCGTAGATACGCTCGGCCAGCGCGCGGGCCTTGGGGCCGGCGACGGGGTCGTCGGCAAACAGCTGCGGCCAGTGGTGCCGCATCATGCCGGCGCAGGAGCCGGACGGGACGATGACGGGCCACGGCTCGCCGAACAGATCCAGCTGGGCGCGTGCCACGTCGCGGGCCTGGTCGGGATTGCCGCTGCTGTAGGCCGGTTGTCCGCAGCAGCTCTGCGCGCGCGGAAAGTGCACGGTCAGCCCTTCGCGCTCAAGCAGCCGCACGGCGTCAAGGCCGGCCTGTGGCACGAACAGGTCGACCAGGCAGGTCGCAAACAGGTAGACCTGCGCGGGGGCAGTGGTGGGGTATTGCCTGTCCTTCATGTCTCGCTCCGCACGCGCTGGAATCGCACGTTCGGGCGCATAATTCCCGCTTCCGCGCTACAGTACAAATTGGTTGGACCACTTTGCGTGGGGATCACATCGGCCAACGCCGACGCTCAGGGCAAGTCAGGAAGGGAAAACGAGATGGCAACAGGGACGCAATTGCACGCAGGCGGGCGCGGACGCGTCGAGGCGGTCATGCGGCGCATGGAAACCGCCTTGCTCGACGGCACCTGGCCCGCGGGCGCACGGTTGCCTGCCGAGCGCGTACTGGCCGAGCAATACGACGTGGCGCGCAATACCGTGCGCGAAGCCATCCAGCGCCTGGCAGCGCGCGGGCTGCTGCAAAGCCGGCGCGGCGCCGGCGTCTACGTGACCGACAAGTTGCGCTCGGGCATCGCCTCGCCGTGGGGCCAGCTGGTGGCCGACCATCCGGCGCTGCGCGATGACATCCTGGAATTCCGCCGCGTGCTGGAAGGCGCCACCGCCTACTTCGCCGCGTTGCGCGGCAGCGATGAAGACCGTGAACGCATCCGTGGCCTGATGGCGGAACTCGAACGCGCGCGCATGGCTGACGACAAGCAGGCCGAGGCGGAGGCCGACACCCGCCTGCACGATGCCATCGCGCAGGCCTCGCACAACACCATGTTCCTGCACCTGCATACCAGCGTCATCAGCATGCTGCGCGAACACATCACCATCAGCGGCACCGGGCTGCGCGAAGAGGGCGAGGCTACTTCAGCGCTCCTGCTGCTGCAGCACCGCACGGTGTGCGACGCCATCTGCGCGCGCCGGCCGGAAGAGGCGCGCACGGCCATGCAGACGCATATCGATTTTGTACGGACGTGGGTGGAGAGCGGAGGCGGGGCGGATAAGGGGATGGATTAGCCGGCAGAAACGCCGCACGAAGCGAAGCCACATGGACATGCGGGAGAGCGGCTAAAGCCGTGCGTCGTACAGCCACTTCCGAATCTTCGTGGCCTTGATCTTCCTGGCGTCCGGGTGGCCGGGGTTGATGAGCACGTTCGTTTCTTCCGGGACGATTACCGACGGGACCACCAACAATGCACTCTTCCCCAGGGCAAGCCACTCGTCCCCGGCGTCGAGGCTCACCTTGCCAGCGGGTTCCGCATCCCAGCCTACGGCCGGCTTGAACGTCAGGCGCCCATCCCACACTTCATCCGGCACCTCGATCCGCACCAGATAGCGGTTGAGCGGGAGACCGTCATCGATCAGATGCACAACGGTCTCGAGGCATGCCAGCGCGATATTGGTCGACGTGTATGCCACGGCATTGCCCTTGCGATTCCATCGTCCGCCCGAGACCTTGGCCCCGGTGCCGCTCAGGTCATGGGCCTCGTAGGTCGGCGTATCCGTGCGCGATCAAGCCCGGGATCACACCAGTCCGGCGTTAGACAGCTCACGCTTCAAATAGGCATAGAAGATCGGCCCCGCAATCACGCCCGGAATGCCATACAGCGTCTCCATCAGCAGCATCACGATCAGCAGCTCCCAGGCGGCCGCCTGGATGCGTGCGCCGATGATGCGGGCGTTCAGGAAATACTCGAGCTTGTGGATCACCACCAGGTAGAACAGCGACGCCACCGCAATCGGCAGCGATACCGACAGTGATGCCACCACGATGGCTGTGTTCGAAATCAGGTTGCCCAGCACCGGCAGCAGCCCGACCACGAAGGTAATGACCACCAGCGTTTTCGACAGCGGCAGGTGCACGCCGAACAAGGGCATCACCACCAGCAGGTAGATCGCCGTCAGGATCGTATTGATGGTCGAGATCTGGATCTGCGCGAAGATGAACTGCGCAAAAGCCTGCTGCAGCGAACGGGCCCGCGACACCAGCGCCGTCGCCAGCGCCCGGCGGTTGGGGCGCGACACTGCGCGGTAGAGTGCCACCATCGCGCCGATGATCATGCCGATGATGATATGCAACAGCGTGCGCAGGACCTCCGCCCCCAGCTTCTGCGCCATCTGCGCGTGTTCGCGCAGCCAGTGGATCAGGGTGTTGGCCAGTTCTTCGACGGTACTTGGCAGGGCGCCGCTGACCCAGTTGGGCAATTGGCCGCGGGACTGGTCGATGATGTCCGCGACGTGGTCCAGCAGCGCGTCCAGCGTGCCCTCGCCGCTGACGAAGCGCACCAGCGCCCAGATGCCAAGCGACAGCGCTACCAGGATCACGAGTGACAGGATGGCGACTGCCAGGGCGTCGTGCCGCTGGTTCAGGCGCTTCAGGCGTGGGGCCAGGACGTCGACCAGCGAGTACAGCAGCAGGCCGGAGAGCAGGGCGGCGACAAGGTTGGCCTGGAGCACCGTCCACAGCGCCAGGGCGGTGAGGAGGTAAGAGGCGCCGACCACGGTGAACCAGGCTGCGGGGAGCAGGCGGGGGGTGGGGGGCGGGGGTTGGTGAGGCATCTGGCTCTCCGGCGTATGTGTTGCCCCTGCGGCATTCGGCGGACTTGGTGCGCGAGGCTGCTGGCGGGAGCGCTGGAGCTTGATTTTCGGGGCTAGATTGAGACTAGGCAAGCACCTCGATATGTCGCTGATCGTTTCCAGCCATGAAAGGACAAGTGGCGTGGCTAGACTATCCGCCATTGTCGGGAAGAGCAGATTGCTCACGGCAAACGACCGAGCGCATAGACCTTGCGCTTTACCAGCTTCCGTAGTGCCGGACGACACCCCGCCAGAACGCGTCCGCATCCTTGGCAAGGGTTGTCTGTCCCGCCTTGGGAGTCGCGTTCGCCGCCGCCTGTACCATGACCAGCTTCAATTCGGGATCGATCAGGATCATCTGGCCGTACACACCGAGGAGGGCAAAGCGCCGTTTCTCGCCGGGGAATATCCAGAACTGGTAACCATAGCCATAATAGGCAGTCGCCTTGCCGGGCCGGAATGCCTCCGGAATTCGCCGCGAATCCGTGCTATCCAGCAAATATTCCCTCGGCACAATCTGCCTCTGTTGCGGATCATCCGGGCGGACACCGTTGTTCGCCAGGACAATGCCCAAGCGCCCATAGTCCCGTAGTGTTGCATTGAAGTTCCCCGCCGCCCGCTCCATCCCTGTACCATCGGCCCGCCAAAGCGCGGAGTTTTCCGCCCCGATGGGCTGCCACAGGCGCGGCGTCAGGTACTCGCTGAGCGTCATGCCTGTGGCGCGATGCACGACTGTTGCGAGAATATCGGTCTCGGCACTCGAATAAGAGAATCGCGTGCCTTGAGGCGCCTCCCGCTCGGTGATGAGCCTGGCGGCTGCCTCCGCACCCTCGCGTTGAGCCGCCCGGGCAAAGCGCGCCAGATCGTCGTGGCCGTCGTAGTTCTCGGTGAAGCGCACCCCCGACGACATGCGCAACAGGTTGCGGATCGTGGTGCCGCCGTACAGCGTGCCGGCCAGCTTGGGGGCGTAGCGTTCGGCGAGATCATCCAGCGAGTCGATTTTTCCTTCCTGGAGCGCAAAGCCCACTGCCAGGGAGGTAATCGACTTGGCCATCGAATTGGACAGAAACCGCTGCGACGGCTGACGGTCATACTGATACCGCTCCACCTGAATCACGCCATCCTTGATAATCAACAGGCCCATGATTCGTTGGCGAGCCAGATAGTCGTCAATCGTCAGCCGTTTGAGATGATCGACGTCCCAGCGGATGGACGGTTCGCTGTCGCTGCGCGACAGAACCATCGGCGCAACGCTTGGGGCAAGCACATTCATCTTGATGCCCGAAATGTCACCCAGCGCGGAAAAAGAGCCCACCCTGACGGACTCGTCGTAGGAGAAATTCCCAAGTGTTCCGAGCGGATATCCCTTGGCTTTACCTAGCCTGTCTTCGTCAGGCGCGGCGTTCGCCGAGTTTGCGAGCGCGACCACAAACAGGGCAACGGCAAATTTTTGGTTCATCGCTGAATTGCGGGGCGGGTTGGGGGGAAATTTTATGTATAGAGGGGATTCATTGTGCTTGGCGGGGGCGTTTTTCGCTAGCGTCCCCGGGGCTGCGGTGATGATTGGGGCGTCGCCCTTGGCAGGCGCTGCTGTTTCGCCGGCGTAGCCGGCGACCTACTTCTTGTCCGAGAGACAAGAAGTAGGCAAGAAGCGCGTCGCCTGGCGGCTGGCCATCAACGATGCGCTCCTTCTTTTCAAGCGGCTTTGGTCTCGCGATGCTTGGTGCTCAGTTCAAGCCGATGCCGTGCGACAACACCTCGTGCGCCCACTTCACCGCCTCGCGTGCCGGCGCCTCGCCCGTCGACTCTACGCGTTGCGCGAGCCTGAGCACCCGGTCGCGGATACCAGCCACTTCGTCGCGAAGGGCTGAATCGTCGACGCCGCCGAGGTATTCCCGGGCGCAACTTACGATGCCACCGGCATTGATGAGGAAATCGGGCGCGTAGAAGATGCCGCGCCGATGCAGGGTGTCACCTTCGGCCAGTGAAGCGAGCTGGTTGTTTGCGCCGCCGGCGATGATCTGGAAGCGGCAGCTTTCGGCCACGGCCGGGGTGATGACGGCACCGAGCGCACAAGGAGCAAATACGTCGACATCCGCGCCCGTGATGGCTTCCGGCGATACGACGCGTGCGCCAAATTGCTGCTGCGCCTGCGTCGTGCGCCCGGCGTCAATATCCGCCACGGTCAGGGTCACGCCCGCCTCATGGAGGCGGCGGCAGAGTTCCCAGCCTACCGAGCCCAGTCCCTGGACGGCCACGGACAGCCCCGCGAGCGACTTGCGGTCCAGGCGGTACTGCGCCGCCGCCTGAATACCGACGAACACGCCGTAAGCCGTCCACGGCGAGGGGTTGCCACCGAATCCGCCATCGCGCGGCATGCCGCTGACGTAGCCGGTCTCGGCCTGGACAGCGCGCATGTCGTCCACCGTCGTGCCCACATCTTCAGCCGTGATATAGCTGCCTCGCAGCGACTCCACCATGCGGCCGAATGCGCGGAAGAGCTGCTGGCGGTCCGTCTGCGCCGGCGAGCGCAGGATCACGGCCTTGCCGCCGCCGAACGGCAGCCCGGCGAGCGCGTTCTTGTAGGCCATGCCCTGCGACAGGCGCAGGGCGTCGGACAGCGCCTCGGTCTCGGCGGAATAGGCCCAGTACCGGCAGCCGCCGAAGGCGGGGCCCAGTCTCGTGTTGTAGATGGCGATGATGGCCTGCAGGCCGGATTGCGGATCCGTGGCGAGCGTCACGCGCTCGTGGGACAGGCCTTCGCCGGTGCCGAACAGGCGGACAGCGGCTGCGTGGGTACGATCGTTCAACTTCTTCTCCATGACGTGTGGAATGCAAAGCTGTAGCTCTGCCTTCCTTGGCACACCGCCTGGGTTGCAGTGCGGTGCGGCTTTGATGGGCGCGGAGCCCCCATCGTGTTCGGCTTTGGGCGATTGTGTCGCGCCAGCGCCGGGGTGGCATCTTACCGAGATCCTAGGTACGGAAGGGGCTGGGGTTTTCGCTTACTCCAAGGTCGGCCTCGACATCCATTCACCCGTTCTTGACTTGGCAAACGGTGGCGTCCATGTAGGCGCTTACGGCCGGCCCTGCGTGCTACCTGGCGCTACCGTGCAGCACCGCGTTGCGGCGCGCGTACAGGAAGTAGACCGACAGCCCGATCCCGAGCCAGGTGAGGAAGGCGATCCAGGTCAGCGCTTGAAGGTGCGCCATCAGGAACAGGCAGAAGCCCACCGATAGCAGCGGAACCACCGGCACGCCGGGACAGCGGAAGGCCCTCTTCAGTTCTGGACGGGTCCGGCGCAGCACCAGCACCGCGATCGAGATCAGCGTGAAGGCGGAGAGCGTGCCGATATTGATCAACTCGGCCAGCACATTGAGCGGCACAAAGGCGGCGATCATCGCGAACACGATGCCGACGGTCCAGGTGGCAAAGAACGGCGTGGCGTGCAACGGGTGCACCGACGACAGCTTGGCGGGCAACAGGCCGTCGCGCGACATGGCAAAGATCACGCGAGTCTGGCCAAAGGTCATTACCAGGATCACTGTGGTCATGCCGAGAATAGCGCCCAGGTCGACAAAGCCGGCCACCCAGTTCTGTCCTGCGTACTGCAACACCAGGGACACGGGATGGTCGATGCCGGCGAACTTGGCGAAGGGGACGACGCCAGTCATGATCGCCGCGACTATCACGTATAGCACTGTGCAGACCGCCAGCGAGCCGATGATACCCACGGGCAGGTCGCGATGCGGATTTCGCACTTCCTCGGCGGCCGAGGTCACCGCATCGAAACCGATGAAGGCGAAGAAAACCAGCGCTGCCGCATTGAAGATGCCGGATACCCCGAACGGCGCGAATGGCTGCCAGTTGGCCGGCTCGACATGCCAGACGCCGACCGCGATGAACAGCACCACCACCGCAATCTTGATCGCCACCATCACATTATTGAGTCGGGCCGACTCCCGCACGCCGCAGGACACCACCCAAGTGGTGATTAACATGATCAGGAAAGCCGGCAGGTTGAACAAGGTGTGCACGCCTGGCACCGCCCCCGGCGCTGCCGTCAGCGCCGCCGGTAAATGCAGGCCGAAACCCGCCGCCAGCGACTGGAAGTATCCCGACCAGCCCACCGACACCGCCGAGGTAGCCAGGCCGTATTCGAGCAGAAGGTCCCAGCCGATCATCCAGGCGATGATCTCGCCCAGAGTCGCGTAGCTATAGGTATAGATCGATCCCGACACCGGGATGGCGGAGGCGAACTCGGCATAGCACAGCGCGGCGAAGCCGCAGGCCATGGCCGCAATGACGAAAGACACGGTCAGCGCCGGGCCGGCGGTCAAAGCGCCGGTGCCGGTCAGCACGAAGATGCCGGTGCCGATAATGGCGCCGATGCCCATCAGCACGAGGTCCATCGGACCCAGCACCTTCTTCAGGCCGCCAACGTGGCGGTCCACCAGCATGGCGTCAATGTCTTTGGTTCGGAACAAGCTCATACAGGGGTCTCCTTCATGTGCTGCCGAGCGATCGCACGGGCCCACGCCGGGGATGGCGACGAGTCATGCGGGCGCAATGGCATCCGGGGAGCGTGCTGCCGGATCGGCGGCACGGCTTGCCGGCACGCAGGTCGCGCACCGGTCCCGGTATTTGTGGGAATTACCCGGACCGCTCAGGCCGCGGGGACAGACATCAAACCGAAACAACGCGGCGCATACGGTCCTCCGATTCCTTGCACGCCGCTGATATCAAACACGCCGGTCTCAATCGACGTGATGAACCCATCCGAGCGGGGCGACGATACGCGGCCAAGGCTTCGCGCAAGTTGGCGATAGTGAGGTAATCACGATGTCTGTCTCCGCATGTTTCTATTGTTCGGGGGAGTGTAGGAAGCGCCCGCGCCATCGTAAAATCAAAAAATCCAAGACCTGATATCCTCAAAACGAATAGCGAAAGGCTCCGATCTGAATGCAGGGTTCACCCTTCCATAGCGAGGATCGTTTGCGGCTTCTCGGAAAGTAATGCGGGCTTGGGACTCCGCCCCCCGCTTACTGCTGCAGTTGTGCTTGAGCCAGGCTGACAATCCGCAGCGCTTCTGAAAAGACGCCATCAAGATTCTTCCCGCTCTCAGTATTGGGTCGGACCTTCAGGGGCGTCGCTTGTCACCTAAAATATTGTCAAGGTGTCACGTAACCTGGCACGCCGCCAACGCGAACTTCTGGAGACCGTTAGAACCACGTCCCAATCACTGATGGGTGGTCTATGGTGCTATCACTTCGCTATTTTGGAGTCTTGGGTTTCTGCGCTTTGTTCACTGCTTGCGGACAGATTCCGACCAAGCATGCTGCGTGCAGAGCTGATTCCTGTCGCCCTCGGCACGAGCACGAGATGTTGCAATCCGGCGAGGCGTCATGGTATTCGGCAACGTTCCAGGGGCATTCGACCGCAAACGGTGAACGCTACGATGGCGGCGCCTTGACTGCCGCCCATCGAACATTGCCGCTCGGCAGCTATGTGCGCGTCAGATCGTTGGCTACCGGAAAGTCGGTTGTGGTTCGCATCAACGATCGTGGACCATACGTCAAAGGCCGCATTATCGATCTCTCTTACGCTGCGGCGGAAGCCTTGGGTTTGCCAGACGCGCGGTCGATGCGCGTGCAGATTGAACGTTGATTGTCTGCTTTGGGCGGCCGTTTTCTGTCATTCGTATTAGGGCGCGTTACACATCGCCCCATAACACGTTAGGGCCTCACAAACAGCACTGACCTCAACCGAAGGACCGAACGATGACGAAATACCTTATCTCCTTTCCTGGAAGGGCGATGAAAGTCCTCGCCGAGGACTTTGCCCCCGTGGGCGAAGCTGCGCGCGAGGTCATGCGCGAGGCGAAGGCTGCAGGCGTGTACGTGTTCGGTGGTGGTATCAACGAGGATGTCGCACCACTCATGGTCGCCGCAGACGGCACGGTCACAAACGAAACCTATCCCCAGACGAAGGAGTTCGACGGCGGCTTCTGTGTCCTGCAGCTCCCATCGCGCGAAGCCGCCATCCTGTGGGCTGCAAAGATCGCAAAAGCTTGCCGCTGCTCGCAGGAACTCCGCGAGTTTGGGTATGACCCCGAGAGCTGACGGGCAGGGCCCGTACCCGCTGCGATCGATGACACGGCACCAGCGCACCCGTGGGCGGGTGGCCGACGTCAGAGTCCGGCCAGGAAGCGACGTACGATGTCGCCCCGACCGTGCCATTCAGACGACCGCTTCGCCACCGAGCGGCACAAGCGCGCGCGTGTTCCACGTTCCGGATATGCACTGGTCTGACTTGGGGTTAGCGAAGCGTGCGGCCATGCAACACGGCGAATACATTATCGAAGGCCAAGTCGCAGGTGAATCGCTGGCCGGTCTTTGATAGCAAACGCGGCAGCCCTTCTTCGGAATAGAACTTACGTGCAGACGCATACTCCTGACGAAAGACAGAAGTGCGGCCTATGGCCGCAAAGCGGTGCGTCTTAAGGTGGATTGCTTCGTGGATGGCTTTGGCCGAGGCTCGCTACTTCCCTTCGTCCGGCACGTTGTACATCTCGCGTAGCTGGCTAGCGAACGGGCGGATCGCCTCCAGGCATGCGGCGCTGTTGTCGCCTTCCATGGTTGACAGACTCCAGTTGCAGCCGCTGGCATCCGCGGCATGCCAGAACACGTCGCCAAAGCAAGCGCCCTCGCATTCCGAGAATTTTGCCTGTTCCGCACGAAGCATGGCGCGCAGTTCGGCCTTGTTCTTGACCTGTCTTGACATGATGTTTCCCCTTTCTCTTTCGATCTGAGCCTGTGGCATGGCCGACGGGCTACCTCGCCTTGACGGAGGTGGACATGCCGTCGATCGCGTCCCTGGCTGATGACAAGGCCAGCGCGATGGCAGCATGCGGGGCGCTGGCAAAATGCTGGATCATGGGTGGCAGCCGTCTGCGGGAACCCATTCCTGTACTCACCTGCGTGATCGTTACGGTAGCGAGGAAGCGCGGCTGAACCAGGTCGCCGCCGAGGACCGCACCGGCGGCGTGACGCACCCTTGCAGATACCCTGAAGCCTTTGTAGATTGCGTTGTTCTGAGACATGTTGGTCTCCTTTCAACATTGAGCATACGCGGATATGCCTTGATGTGTCCGATTTACATTCGGTGACAAGGTAGCAATGTCATCGCGAGCCTTTGCCTCTCCGTAGTCCAGCGCCGCATCGACGCTGTGAAAGTAGTCGGTGCCGTCGATGAGATCGAAGGAATGTGCGCTGGGAAGATCGCCTCTGATGGGCCGGCAATCCGTACGAGCAAGCGAGTAGCGCACTACGTAGCCAACCGCTCCGGCCAACTGGGTGGGACCGTGGTGTTGCTCCGCTTCGATCAACACTTCATATTCACCAATCGTGGCGCGTCGTTGCATATCTGACCTCCGCTCTCGGCCTCCGCTCATTCATCCGGCCCAAGAATAACGTCCACGGCGGCCCGTCCTGCCAGCTCCGCCACCAGGTAAGCCCAACGTCTGGAGTACGGCCCGCCAAAGACTTTGATTCGCTTGCCAATCGCTGCAACGCCTGGCGGACTCATGGGTCCCTCAACCTGGAACCAGACGTCGAACATGTCCTTGGATGCCAGATTGAGATCGACATGGATATCGAACCCACGGTACTCCGTCACGCGATCCATAGCCATCTTCAACCTTCCAGGAGTGAGTTTTTCAACGTAATACCACGACCAGTAGGGATTGAAGTTGATGTGAGTCCGGAGCAGTAGGATCCAACCATAGGTACCTGGGGATTCGGCCGCCAAACTTCTTTCTCGCTCAGGCTGAACAACATACGTTTCCGGGGACGCATCGGCACGGCCGATCCGAAGCGGCAGTCATAGCCATCTGAAATTCGGCATCAGGTCACTATGCTCGTCGACCCCGACGCCGCCCAGTTCGTTGATGATCTCCTTCAGGGCTTCCTTCGATCGCGAATCGCAACTGGCGATCATCAGCAACTGGCCCGGTTCCATTTGCGCATTCTGCCGCCACAGTGCAAGGCGGCCGATCCTGGCGCCGACCAATCCGCCGACCCACCATCCGATCATGGCGCCAAGCATGACAGCACCAACATACGCAACGGCAGTGGCACTGGCGCCGGCGGAAACGCCGTATCTGAAGATGACAAGCGCGCCGACGATCGCGCCGACGAAGATTCCTGTGATCGCCGCCTCTTCGCGGTACGTGGTCTGACCGAGGTCGATCCTCGGCAGTCCGTCGACGGGCTGATTGTCGCGCTGGACAAACCACGGCCCTGCGACGAGTGTCGGGGTACCGGCCAGATCGCCCAGTCGCGCTTGTGCAAGTCGCGCGGTGGCCTTGTCTCTCAGACTGAAATACAGCAGCGTACGCATGAAATTACCTCACGCAATCTCAGTTTCCATTTCCGGCGAGCCGGCGGATGCTTGCTTGATGGCTGCGGCCCATGCTCCTGATGGCCCTGGTGCGGGTGCAGGACGGTGACCGCAGGTCTGGCCAGCCTTCGTTGACAGCACGATCCCAGTCAATCAGCAGCGTATTTGCCTGATGCCACCGGGACGCTGCCAATCGCATGACTCCGAATCGCTGGGTGTTTCCCTTCGGCGGCCTGCCCACCTGGCGGTCGCGTAGAAGGCGTGTGACATGTATGGCCCGGTAAGTGGTCTCTGCAGATTCTTTCGGCACGATATGTTCCTTCATCGCTTGCCAGGCTGAAATAGTGATGGCAGTGTTGAAAAATGGTCACCGTTATGGGCACCGATCTTCCATTGCCAGCGGGTAATCATCTCCACCCATATCGCATTGCTGGAAATCGTTACGGCATCGTCATCACGATGAGAGCACGGCTCCGCCAGTCTGAAACGCGGAAGCGCAGGAGCAAAGGCGGAGACCAGCTTCGCGAATGGTCTTGCGGAGAAGAGTCTCCCTCGCCAGACATCGGTTGCATCAATCCCGGCGAATGACTGACTGACTTGACTACTGGGGGACTGGGCGAACGGCGGTCGCCGCGCGGCATCTTGCATG
>NZ_JBYOJR010000050.1:0-36769 GCF_057798915.1 Cupriavidus sp. 22TCCZM01-5 | reverse complement strand
CGACATGATCCTCGACATCGGTCCGAAGACGGCCGCGCAGCTGGCCGAACAGCTCAAGGCCGCCGGCACCATCGTGTGGAACGGTCCCGTGGGCGTGTTCGAATTCGACCAGTTCGGCAACGGCACCAGGGTGCTGGCCGAGGCCATCGCCGAATCGAAGGCCTTCTCGATCGCCGGCGGCGGCGACACGCTGGCCGCCATCGCCAAGTACGGCATTGCCGACCGCGTCGGCTACATCTCGACCGGTGGCGGCGCCTTCCTGGAGTTCCTGGAAGGCAAGACGCTGCCCGCGCTGCAAGTGCTGGCGCAGCGCGCCGTGGCCGGCATCCGCTTTACAGAATCTGCCTCGACTTAAGGAGCGTCACCATGTCACTCATATCCTTGCGCCAACTGCTGGACCACGCGGGCGAATTCGGCTACGGGGTGCCGGCCTTCAACGTCAACAACTTGGAACAGATCCACGCCATCATGGAGGCGGCCGAAGAGACCGACAGCCCGGTCATCCTGCAGGCCTCGGCCGGTGCGCGCAAGTACGCCGGCGAAGCGTACCTGCGGCATATGGTGCTGGCCGCGGCCGAGACGCATCCGGACATTCCCATCGTCCTGCACCAGGATCACGGCTCCAGTCCGGCGGTATGCCAGGCATCGATCCGCTCGGGGTTCACCAGCGTGATGATGGACGGCTCGCTGCGCGAAGACATGAAGACGCCATCCGACTACGACTACAACGTCGACGTGACCCGGCGCGTGTGCGAGATGGCGCATGCGGTGGGCGTGTCGGTCGAGGGCGAGCTGGGCTGCCTGGGCTCGCTCGAAACCGGTCAGGCCGGCGAGGAGGACGGTGTCGGTGCGGCCGGCACGCTGTCGCACGACATGATGCTGACCGACCCCGCGCAGGCGCGCGACTTCGTTGCCCGCACCGGCGTGGACGCGCTCGCCATCGCCATCGGCACCAGCCACGGTGCCTACAAGTTCTCGCGCAAGCCCACCGGCGACATCCTGGCCATGGACCGCATCCGCGAGATCCACGAACAGATTCCAGACACCCATCTGGTCATGCATGGCTCCAGCTCGGTGCCGCAGGAGTGGCTGGACATCATCCGCCAGTATGGTGGCGACATCAAGGAGACCTACGGCGTGCCGGTCGAGGAGATCCTGCGGGGTATCAAGACCGGGGTGCGCAAGGTGAACATCGACACCGACATCCGCCTGGCCATGACCGGCGCCATTCGTCAGGCACTCGCCGAGGACCGGAGCGAATTCGACCCGCGCAAGGCGCTGTTGGCGGCCAAGAAAGGGGCGAGGAGCGTCGTCAAGCTGCGCTTCGAGGCGTTTGGCTGTGCCGGGCAGGCTTCGCGCATCAAGCCAATCGCGCTGGAGACGCTGGCGAAGCGCTATCGCTGACGAAGGCACGCTTCGCAAGCGGCGGCTCACGCCGGCGTCTGCTGCTCGAGAGCCACCTCCGCGCGCAAACTGGCCAGGTCGCGTCCGACCGTTGCGACGGCCAGCCGCTGATTACCGCGCCAATAGGTCACCATACAGTCGTGCGAGCCGGGATCGCCGTCGATGTCGATGCGGTCCCACCGCTCCGCGTGGCCCACATAGTTGATGGCGATGTCGTAATGCTGGCTCCAGAAGAACGGAACCGCTGCGAAACGTTGCTGCTGTCCAAGCATGTTTTGTGCAGCGACCACGCCCTGGCGCTCGGCGACCACCCAATGCTCGACGCGGATACGCTCGCCGGTTCCAGGATCCGGCCAGCGAGCAATGTCGCCGGCCGCATAGATGGCCGGAGCGCTGGTCCGGAGATACTCATCGACCACTGCGCCGCGATCCATGGTCAGGCCCGCGTCTTGTGCCAGCGCGACATCGGGGCGCACGCCGACGCCGGTGACCACCAGGTCGGCGGGCAATTCCGTGCCTGTCGACAATGTCACGCGATCCGAACGAATTTCCGTGACCGTGGCGCCAAGATGGAAACGCACACCGTGCGATTCATGCAGCGCCTTGACCATGTCGCCCAGCTCGGCGCCGAGGACGCGTTCCATCGGACGCGCCTCCGGTGCGACCACATGCACTTCGAGGCCCCGCGTGCGCAATGAAGCAGCGACTTCGAGTCCGATGAAGCTTGCGCCCACCACGACGCACTGACGCACAGTGCCGAGACTCGCAATCACGGCCTCGCAGTCGGCCAGCGAGCGGAGGACGAACACGTGCGGCAGGCTCGCGCCTGGAACGGTGAGCCGTACCGGCTCGGCACCCGTGGCAAGCAATAACGCGCCATAGCCGATCTGGCTGCCGTTCGCCAGCGTGACGGTCTTCGCGGCAGGCTCGATCCGGACCACGCGCTGATCGCATCTCGCGTCGATGTGGTGGTCCGCGTAGTACCCGGGAGACCGCAGGGGCAGCCAGTCCGCTTGCGCGGTGCCCGCCAGATAGTCTTTAGACAAATTCGGGCGATCGTACGGGAGCGAGGTATCCGCACTCAGCAGCGTAACAGGACCCTCATAGCCCTCTCGCCGTAGCGTCAGGGCGGCAGCATTTCCTGCGGCGCCGCCTCCGATAATCACCACGGATTCGGGCATCTGCGCCGCGGCCAGCGCCGGTGGCCGGGCCGCTTGCACCTCCTCGCCGACAATGGCCTGGCCATCGCGCCGCTCCACCCGCCAACGTTTTAGGCTATCGAGCGCCGGGGGCCGGACGGCCTGCCCGGTGCGAAGGCTGAAACAGGCATGGTGCCAGGGGCAACGGATGGTGTCGCCGACCAGCAAGCCGGTCGCCAGCGGCGCCCCGTAATGCGTACAGGTCGCCCCGACGGCAAAGAGTTCGCCGCCCTGGCAGACGAGCAAGGCCGGTTCGCCGCGGACATGGCCTGTCACGATACCGCCCTCCACGATGCTCTCCAGCGGAACGCCTTGAGCGAGGTCGGGGCCGGCGGCAGAGGATGAATTTTCGGTCACGTCATCGCTCCTTGCTCGTTAGGGGACAGGAGCATTATCTACCTCGATTCCGCGACGGAAAAGGCCGACACGTGTGTTTGCCGGGACGCCCAACTCCTTCAGTGCGTCATGCTGCATGCACATGAACGGAACTGGGCCGCAGAGATAGCGGTCGGCGTCTCGGAACAGCCTGCTGGCGGTGGTACGTGTGAGGGTCTCAATGGGATTTGAAACCTACTGCCTGCATCACAAGGCGGAGCAGCTCCGCCGCCAGCCCGACGGTCGCGACGCCTGCTGCCCAGAGTCCGAACAGCCAGAGGACTTGCTTCCAGCGGCTCCCTCTTTTTGAGTTGCGATCAAGCATGCTGTCTTATCCCTGCAGTCCTGATGGCCTGAAACCCTGAAACCCGGCAAGCAGTCGTCAGTGATGATAGCCTTCGCCGACCTTGACCTTCCCGCGGAAGACGTAATAGCTCCAGCTCGTGTAGACGAGGACAAACGGCAGGATGAAGAGCGTGCCGATCAAGGCGAAGAGTTGGCTCTGTACGGGCGACGCTGCCTGCCAAAGGGAGATGGAGGGCGGGATGATGTTTGGCCACAAGCTGATGGCAAGGCCGCTGTAGCCGAGGAAAATGATCAGCAGCGTGATGAGAAACGGCGTTGCAGTCGACCGATGGGCCAGGGCGCGCAACGTGGCAATGAAGCTGAAGATCACCAGGACTGGCACGGGAAGGAAATACAGCAAGTTCGGCATGCTGAACCAGCGGGCAGAAATCTCCGGGTGTGCCAGGGGCGTCCACAGGCTCACAATCGCAATCGCGATGAGCAATAGCCAGGCGACGTACGACGAGAAGCGGTACATATCGGCCTGCAGGCGACCTTCCGTCTTCATGACCAGCCAGGTACACCCAAGTTGGGCGTATGCAATCAGAAGGGCTGCACCGCAGAACAACGGAAACGGCCGAAACCAGTCCAGGCCGCCACCCGCATAGGAATTGTTTGCCACGGGAAGGCCATCGATGAACGCGCCCAGCACGACACCCTGGCAGAAAGTCGCTATGACCGATCCACCGACAAAGGCCTTGTCCCACAGGTGGCGCTTCTCGTCGGTCGCCTTGAAGCGGAATTCAAAAGCAACGCCGCGGAATATGAGCCCGACAAGCATCAGAACCAGGGGAAGATACAGCGCGCTCAGTATCACCGAGTATGCCAGCGGAAATGCCCCGAAGAGCCCGGCGCCGCCGAGTACCAGCCACGTTTCGTTGCCATCCCAGACGGGGGCAACCGTGTTCATCATGACGTCTCGCTCTTCCTTGTCCTTGACGAACGGGAAGAGCAGGCCAATTCCCAGGTCGAAGCCGTCCATGACCACATACATCATGACGCCGAAGGCAATGATTACCGCCCAGATGAGAGTAAGGTCGACACCCATGATCCTAGCTCCTGACGCCGGCATCGAACTCTGCCGCCACACGATCCCCGGCAGCCGATAGCGGACGTGCGGGTCTGCGGGGATGACCGCCCTCGTCGATGGTGACTTCCGGCTCGTGCGTCTGCGGTCCCTTGTGCACAAGCCGCAGCATGAAGGCAATGCCGGTGCCGAAGAGGGCAAAGTAGATGACGACGAAGATGACGAGACTCAGGCCCACCTGGGCGGCATCCAGGGGAGAGGTGGCATCGGCGGTCCGAAGCAAGCCGTAGACGACCCAGGGCTGGCGTCCCATCTCAGTCGTGACCCAGCCGGCCAGCATCGCAATCAGACCTGCCGGCCCCATGCAAAGCACGAAGCACAGGAAGAGGCGTGAGGTGTAGAGCGCCTTCCGGTGGCGCAACCAGAGGCTCCATATACCGGTGAGGATCATCAGCATGCCAAGACCAACCATCAGACGGAACGTCCAGAATATGACCGTCGAGTTCGGGCGGTCCTCCGGAGGGAATGACTTCAAGGCCGGAATCTGCCGATCGAGGCTGTGTGTAAGGATGATGCTGCCAAGGACTGGTATCTCGACGGAGAAGTGCGTCTTTTCCGCCTTCATGTCCGGCCAGCCCACCAGGACCAGTGGCGAGGGCTCTCCCGGGATGTTCACCCAGTGCCCCTCTATGGCCGCAATCTTCGCCGGCTGATGTTCCAGCGTGTTCAGGCCGTGGGCATCGCCAACCACGGCCTGGATCGGCGCCACGATCGGCGCCATCCACATTGCCATCGAGAGCATGGTACGGCTGGCCGGCGAGTCGCGTCCCCTGAGGATCTGCCAGGCGCCGGAAGCGCCGACGAAGAAGGCGGTTGCCAGGAATGCGGCGATCGCCATGTGCGCGAGCCGGAACGGGAACGACGGATTGAAGATGACCGCAAGCCAGTCAACCGGAACGGCTCTTCCGTCGATGATCTCGTGACCCTGCGGCGTATGCATCCAGCTGTTGGAGGACAGGATCCAGAACGTGGAAAACAGCGTTCCGAGCGCGACCATCGCAGTCGCAAAGAAATGCAGACCTCTGCCGACACGTTCCCATCCAAACAGCATGACGCCAAGGAACCCTGCTTCAAGGAAGAATGCAGTCAGCACTTCATAAGTCAGAAGCGGACCGGTAATCCCGCCGGCAAAATATGAGAAACGGCTCCAGTTGGTGCCGAACTGGTATGCCATCACCAATCCGGATACGACACCCATGCCGAAATTGATGGCGAAAATCTTTGACCAGAAATGGTAGAGATTCTTATAAACGCCATTGCCGGATTTCAACCATAACCCTTCCAGCACGACGAGATAGCTGGCCAGGCCGATAGTGATGGCAGGAAAGATGATATGGAAGCCCACCGTGAAGGCAAACTGCAGGCGGGCCAGGTCCATCGCCGTCGAGCTGTAGGTGTCCATGCTGATTTCACCGCGCAATGGTGGATGTCGGGTACGCTGTTAATGCGTAAGAACAGCAGAGCGTCGAAAGCTGTCTGATGCGTCGATTCTTCGACCCGGGCGCAAGGCCTGGTATTTATATGAAGTCGCAGTGTAGTTTGCAATTTCATAACCTGCCAGGTAAGTGGTTGATTTTTATATACGGTAGTAGATTTTTATATACGGTAGTTGTGTGGGTGAATGTTTATTCACTTTAATAATTCAATACGCATTTATTTGTAACAGCCTGGCGCATGAGAACCGGGACGCGCTATCTTTAGCTTCAGCCAATGAAGCTGGCTGGAAAGAGTCGATCGCTGACTCCGGAACGTGCTGAGTGCTTATAGGGAGCAAGCATGGCTATTCGACGAGAAGTCCCCGGTATCCGACCATATGACGGCCCCGCCGGCGGCTGGGGCGCGCTTCGGGCGACAACACAGGCGATTCGCCTGCAGATGGATAGCGTGAAGGCCCCCATCACGCTGCTTCGGACCAACCAGCCCGATGGTTTCGACTGTCCAGGATGTGCCTGGCCAGACAAGGAACACCGGTCTACCTTCCAGTTCTGCGAGAACGGCGCCAAGGCCGTCACGTGGGAGGCGACCAGCAAGCGGGTGCCGCCGGCGTTTTTTGCGAGTCACACGGTGTCGTCGCTGCTGCAGATGTCCGATTTCGAACTGGAGGACATGGGCCGCCTGACCCATCCGATGGTCTACGATCGCGCGAGCGACACGTTCCGGGCGGTGGAGTGGGAGGATGCATTTGCGCGCATCGGCGAAATCCTCCGCGGCTTATCGCCCGAGCAGGTCGACTTCTACACGTCCGGCCGGGCTTCCAACGAGGCGGCATACCTGTTCCAGCTGTTTGCGCGGGAGTATGGGAGCAACAACTTCCCGGACTGCTCCAATATGTGCCACGAGCCGACCAGCGTCGGCTTGCCGCAGTCAATTGGCATCGGCAAGGGTACGGTCTCCCTGGACGACTTCGAGCATTGCGAGCTGATCATCTCGATCGGACATAATCCCGGTACCAATCATCCTCGCATGATGGGAACACTGCATGAAGCGGCGCGCCGCAATGTCCCGATCATTGTCTTCAACCCGCTGCGCGAGCGTGCCCTGGAGCGATTCGCCGATCCCCAGAACTGGCTCGAGATGGCGACGTACGGATCGACCAGGATCGCCTCGACCTATTACCAGGTGGACGCCGGCGGGGATGCCGCGGCACTCAAGGGAATCATGAAGGCACTGCTGGCCATGGACGCGGCCCAGGGAGACATCCTGGATCGCGATTTCATCGCCATGTACACCGAAGGCTTCGATGCCTTTGCCGCCGACCTGAACGCGACGTCATGGGAAGACATCGAGAAGGCCAGCGGCTTGCCCCGTGCCGAGCTGGAGGCGGTCGCAAAGCTCTATGCCGAGTCGAATGCGACGATCGTCACGTACGGCATGGGCGTCACCCAGCATAGCCGGGGTACGGCGAATGTCCGGCTGATTGCCGACCTGCTGTTCCTGAGGGGCAACTTCGGCAAGCCCGGTGCCGGGATATGTCCGTTGCGCGGCCATTCGAATGTACAAGGCAACCGGACTGTCGGCATTACGGAAAAGCCGTCGGAAGACTTCCTGAAAGCCATCGAAGACGTATTCGGATTCACGCCACCGAGAGCGCATGGGCGCGATGCCGTCAGGACGGCGCAGGCGATGATCGACGGCAATTGCAAGGCGTTGATCTGCCTCGGGGGCAACTTCGCGGTGGCCCTGCCTGATTCCGGGCAGTCTTTCCCGGCGATGAAGACGCTTGACCTGAGTGTGCACCTCGGGACGAAACTCAACAGAACGCATCTGCTGGTCGCGAAGGAAACCTATCTTTTCCCCTGCCTGGGGCGCACGGAGCTCGATGTGCAGGCCGACGGGCCCCAATCCGTGACGGTCGAGGATTCGATGTCGATGGTCCATGCATCGGCCGGCAAGCTCACGCCGGCTTCCGAACATCTGCGTTCCGAGCCGGCGATCATCGCGGGCATGGCGCAGGCCAGCCTGCCGAACACCAAGGTGGCCTGGGCAGACCTGATTGCCGACTATGACCGGATTCGCGACCTGATCGAAAAGACGGTGCCGGGCTTCGAGAACTTCAATGACCGCATCCGCGTGCCCGGCGGATTCCGCCTGCCGCTGCCGCCGACGGAGCGCAAATGGACGACCCCTTCGGGCAAGGCGGTCTTCTCGGTGTATGGCGGGGTGAAGGAAGACGCGGACGTCCTGGGCGGCGAGAATGTCCTTCGCCTCATGACGATTCGCAGCCACGACCAGTACAACACCACGATCTATGCGCTGGATGACCGCTATCGCGGCGTGTTCGGGCGGCGCGACGTGCTCTTCATGAACGAATCCGACATGTCTGCGCGGGGACTCGAGCATGGGGACCTGGTCGACATCGAGACGATCATGGCAGGCCGGCAACTCCGGCTGAAAGGGCTCACCGCAATCGCATATGAAAACATCGTGCGAGGCTCCGTGGCGGCCTACTACCCGGAAGCAAACGTGCTGGTTCCGCTGGACTATATCGACAAGGAAAGCGGTACGCCGTCCTATAAGTCGATCCCTGTGCGCGTGGTGCGCTCGGCATCGACCTGACGTGCGTTGAGCGGGGAGGGGCGGGTCAAAGCGCCGTCGATCGAATCGATACAACAGGTCTCATGGCTAGCTGCGTGACACGGAGGCCGTTGCAGAAGGCGAAAGCTGCCTGGGGCCGTGATCCCTGACAAGGAGACAAGTCCATCATGCCGACCCTATGTGAAATCTGCCACGCCCGGCCCGCGGTGGCCCGCGTGACCGTTGTGCAGAACGGCGAGCGCAAGTCGATATCGATTTGCGACTATGACTATCGGCAGCTGATGCGCCACCAGAGCATGCTGAATCCGTTCGATTCGCTCCTGGGCGGCGGTGGCTTGTCCCGCTTCTTCGATGACATGGGCCACGACGAAGCCGGGATGGAGGCCGAGGTGCCACGCGAGTCCGTGGATGTCACCGATGCGTTCAGCGAGCAGACGCTGGAGCTGCTGCAACGTGCCGCGGAGAAGGCCCACGAACTCCGGCGCAATGAACTCGACACCGAGCATTTGCTTTACGTCCTCGCCGATACCGATGTCGTCACGGCCTTGCTGAAGGAGCTGAAGCTTTCTCCGCAGGACATCAAGGGCTATATCGACCAGCACGCCCAGACTGGCACGGCAGCCGAGGATGCTCCGGTAGAACGGATGAGTATCTCGCCGCGCTTGAAGAAGGTATTCCAGTACGCTTTCCAGGCATCACGCGAACTTGGGCATTCCTACGTGGGGCCGGAGCACCTGCTGATTGGTCTGGCAGCCGTGCCGGAGAGCATCGCGGGGACGCTGCTCAAGAAGTATGGCGTCACGCCGGAAGGATTGCGCCAGAAGGTCGTGAAGGTCGTAGGCAAGGGCGCCGAGGATGGGCGGGTCGACACACCGAGCGGCACGCCGACGCTCGACAAGTTCGGACGCGACCTGACGGCCATGGCGCGGCAGGGAAAGCTGGATCCGGTGCTGGGGCGCTCTCTGGAAATCGAGAACACCATCGAAGTGCTGGCACGGCGCAAGAAGAACAACCCGGTGTTGATCGGCGAGCCGGGCGTTGGCAAGACGGCCATTGTGGAAGGCCTGGCCCAGCGCATCGTCAATGGCGACGTGCCGGAGGTGCTGCGGGGCAAGCGCCTGGTGGAAGTCAATATCAATTCGATGGTCGCCGGCGCCAAGTATCGGGGCGAGTTCGAGGAAAGAGCCAAGCAGCTGATCGACGAGGTCACCGCCAAGAACGATGAGCTGATCCTGTTCATTGATGAACTGCACACCATCGTCGGGGCGGGACAAGGCGGCGGGGAAGGCGGGCTCGACATCGCCAACGTGCTCAAGCCCGCGCTGGCGCGGGGCGAACTGAGCCTGATCGGCGCGACCACACTGAACGAGTACCAGAAATACATCGAGAAAGACGCGGCACTGGAGCGGCGTTTCCAGCCGGTGCTGGTACCGGAGCCTACGGTCGAGCAGACCATCGTCATCCTGCGGGGACTGCGTGACAAGCTGGAAGCGCATCACCAGGTCACCTTCGCGGACGACGCCTTTGTTGCGGCTGCGGAAATGTCGGACCGCTACATCACGTCGCGCTATCTGCCGGACAAGGCCATCGACCTGATCGATCAGGCGGCGGCGCGCGTGCGCATCGGTTCCACATCGCGCCCCGCCGACATCCAGGAGCTGGAGGCAGAAATCTCCCAGCTCAAGCGCGAGCAAGACTATGCCTCGTCGCGCAAGCGTTTTGACGAAGCCAAGGGCTTCGAGGAGCGCATCAATGACAAGCAGAAGCAACTCGACGAGAAGACCGAAGCCTGGCAGCGCAAGACAGGCTCGGAAACGCTGGAGGTCACGGTCGGAGCCATTGCCGAGGTAGTGTCGCGCCTGACAGGCATTCCGGTCTCCGATCTTACACAGGAAGAACGTCAGAAGCTGCTGCAAATGGAGGAAAAGCTTCGCGAGCGCGTGGTGGGGCAGGACGATGCGGTGGTTGCAGTCAGCGATGCGGTGCGCTTGTCCCGTGCCGGACTCGGGCAAGAACACCGCCCGATCGCGACCTTCCTTTTCCTCGGACCGACCGGCGTCGGCAAGACCGAACTTGCCAAGGCGCTCGCCGAGACCGTATTTGGCGACGAACAGGCGATCATACGCATCGACATGTCGGAATACATGGAGCGCCACGCGGTAGCACGGCTGATCGGAGCGCCGCCTGGCTATGTGGGCTACGACGAAGGTGGGCAACTGACCGAGCGCGTGCGCAGGCGCCCTTACAGCGTGATCCTGCTCGATGAGATCGAGAAGGCCCACCCGGACGTGAACAATGTCCTGTTGCAGGTGTTCGACGATGGCAGGCTGACTGACGGCAAGGGCCGGGTCGTGGATTTCAGCAACACCGTCATCATTGCGACCAGCAATCTTGGTGCGTCGATCATCATGGAAGACCTGGAGAAGCCCGATGGCAAGCGCATGCCCGAGAAGCAATTGCGGGAGGCGTTGATGAAGGTGCTGAAAGGCCATTTCCGGCCAGAGTTCCTGAACCGGATCGACGACATCATCGTGTTCCATGCGCTGTCGCGGGACAATATCCGCGCAGTGGTGCGGATCCAGCTGGATCGCGTGGTCCGCACCGCGGCGGCGCAGGACATTTCAGTGAAGCTGAGCGACGCCCTCCTCGACCACCTGGTGGAGGTTGGCTACCAGCCGGAGTTCGGTGCCCGCGAGCTGAAGCGCCAGATCCGGCAGTCGGTGGAGACAAGGCTGGCCAGGGAGATCCTGGGAGCCAAGCTGGCGGCCGGTGACAGCGTTGAAATCGGGTATGACAAGGAAAGAGCCGTGGTAACGATCAGCAAGGCTGCCACGGCTCAGCCCGATAAGGGCGAAGCCAGTCCTGCGAAGACCGCCGCGAAGAGCGCCACGACAAAGAAGGCGAGCCGTGCGACTGCTGACAGTCAGGCACCATCCGGCGCTGCGGGCTCCTGAATGCGGGGATGGGATTCCGGCTTCTGGAAGAGCTCGAACGCTGCTTCGTTCGCTAGAGAAGAATCATGATAGTGCGGCCAAAGAGGAACTGGTTCAGCATGTTATTTGTGTGGAATGGTTCGGTGCTGCAAGCGATCATTCCACAACTTGTCTTCCTGGCCTTTGTCAGTGGCTTTGCTGTCCTGACCCAGGGACGCATATTGGGAGAGAAGATAC
Source organism: Cupriavidus sp. 22TCCZM01-5 (assembly GCF_057798915.1). NCBI lineage: Bacteria > Pseudomonadati > Pseudomonadota > Betaproteobacteria > Burkholderiales > Burkholderiaceae > Cupriavidus > Cupriavidus sp. 22TCCZM01-5. Next base: position 25,154 of record NZ_JBYOJR010000050.1, on the reverse strand, counting down.
CGCTGAACACAGCGCCGTTTACACTGTTTGGCGTGGCACTTACCATCTTCCTGGCCTTCCGCAACAACGCAAGCTATGAGCGCTTCAAGGAAGCGCGGCTGATCTGGGGGCATGTCCTGATCGCGTCCCGGTCACTGGCATCGCAAGTCCTGAGCTACATACCAGACAACGAAGGCATTGACCGAATCCGGCTGATTCGCAAGCTCATCGCCTTTGTCTATGCATTGAAGCATGAACTTCGCAAAACGGATCCGACGCCGGATTGCGCACGGCTGCTGGGCCGCGAGGAGGCAGAGCGGTTGTGCAGGAAACAGTATCGGCCGGTTGCGCTTCTCAATGACATCCGGTCCGAGTTGGGCCGGTTCGTGGCCACCGGTATCGTCTCGGATTCCGGCCTCTGGGTGTTCGACACACAACTCAATGAGCTGGAGGGCACGGTGGGCGGTTGCGAGCGCATTGCCTCGACACCGATTCCGTTCGCATACGGCGTACTGCTGCATCGTACCGTGTACGCCTATTGCATCATGCTTCCGTTCGGGCTGGTTGATTCGACAGAGTTGTTCACACCGATTGTTTCCGTATTCGTCGCATACACGCTGATTGCGCTGGAAGCGATTGCCGACGAGGTCTCGGAGCCGTTCAGCAAAGCACCCAACGCGTTGGCTCTGGATGCGATAGCTTGCAATATCGAGCGCTCGCTGCTTGAACTTTGCGATAGTGAAGTTCCTGCGCCCAGGGTGCCGGATCGTCAGTACCAGCTGACGTAGGACATCGGGTACCTGATATGCCGCCGCGCAACGGAGCGGATATACGGGCAACGCCTGGTGCTATGAGAAGCGCAACCGTTGCGGATGCGCATAGACCACCAGGCTTCCATTCCGTACGAAGCCGACCAGGGTAACCCCGACAGTTTCCGCCAGCCGCACGGCCAGCCCGGTCGGGCCGGATACTGCCGCCAGGATTCCTGCACCGATCGACGCGGTCTTGAGGACCATCTCGTAGCTTGCGCGGCTCGTCACGATCGTCGCACCGCTGGCCCGATCCTCGTTGCTGCGGGCAAGTGCCCCGGCAAGCTTGTCCAGCGCGTTATGGCGGCCGACATCCTCGCGCACGATGGTGACCTCGCCGTCGGCGCGCATCCAGGCGGCAGCATGCGTTGCGCCCGTGTCGTGAAGCAAGGCCTGGCTGGCGTGAAGCTCGGAAAAGGCGCGCTCGAACGCCGCCGGATGGAGTACGGTCGTGCTTTCGACGCGGGGCGGTATGCGCAAGACGTGGTCGAGCGACTCGGTCCCGCACAGCCCGCAACCGGTGCGGCCGGCCAGCGCGCGGCGTCTGGCCTTGAGTTCGGCAAATGCCGCGCTGGCGATCGAGATCCTGAGCGTGATGCCGCTCTCAGCGGCTTCCATGTCGATGCCGTAGATATCGCCGACGCGTCCGACGATGCCTTCGGTCAGGCTGAATCCGATCGCAAAGTCTTCAAGATCCGCGGGTGTGGCCAGCATCACCGCATGGGAGATCCCGTTGTACTCGAGCGCGACGGGAACCTCTTCGGCCAACTGATCATCCATGGCGGTTACGGCGCCGTGGACCCACCGCCTGACGGCGAGCGTTCGCTGGACCGGCATGCCTGTCATGCCTCTGGCATGTCACCCTTCATCTGCGCAATGTATTGGTTGAGGGTACCGGACTCTGCCAGTATAGGGCGACCACCCGGGCGAGCGAAGCCGTTTCCACGTGACGAGGGGCGCCGGTGGAACGTCGCGCATGTCGACCGCTTCGAGTGCGTCGAGGCGTCGCGGGAGAGCCCCAGGGTGGAGGGATGTCCTGTGAGGGAGGGAGGACTGCAAGCGGAGGAAGCTTGCGGGGCTCGTGCACCGCGACAGGAAAAACTTTATGCGCAGCAGAGCGAGGCGCTAGCACACAGTTGCCGTCGCGGGACATGAATACAGTTCCCGGTCCCTGCACATTCCTGCATGGTGCCGTACGCCGCACAATCGACTCACTCGGGTGATGACAGTCTCATTGGGACCGAGGCATAGTTGCCGGAAGTCGTCGCGGCTTGCTCACGGAGGTCGGCGAGTATCACAATGCAGCATTCAAAATGATAAGAGACGTTCGCCTCCGTGCCGCTACGGAACATGACATGGAAGCAATCGCCGGTGTACTGGCCACCTGCGGCTTGACCCTCTCCGCCGCCGGCGACACGTGTCGGCTTTCCCATGTTGCGGAGCTTGATGGCCAGATCATTGGCTGTGCTTACGGGGAACAGTACGGCCATACGTTCGCCATCCACACTGTTGCGGTGTTGCCTGAATTCCGTGGAAGGCGGCTGGCCACCTACATCGTCAGCGCACTGCTGATGAGAGCGCGATCCGGCGGCTGCCTGAATGCCACGGTGCTTACGAACGAGCATCCGGGCTTCTTCGCGCGGCACGGCTTTACCCTGACCTCGATCGACATCCTGACACGAGAGACCCAATTGTCGCGGGCCCTGCTGCGCAGCTTCGGGGACCGTACTCACTATATGGCGCGCCAGCTGGGCTAAGAAGCGTTAGGCCCTTTAAGCCGTCCGCTAGCAGCGGACCAGCGCCAGCACATAGCTGCAAGGCTTGCTTCCCGGATTGAAGAAGGTACATGGCGCCGGCGGTCCAAGCTGCAGGCAGTCGCCCGCTTCGAGTTCGTGCGTCATGGCGCCTTCTTCGAACACCAGCGACCCGTTGCGCACCCAGATCTGCTGGTGCAGGAACGTGAACGCCGATGAAGGATACGAGACCCGCGCGTTCGGGGGCAGCATGACCTCCACCAGTTCGAGCATGCTGCCGCTGCGTGGCGACACGGCGCGCCGGGTATAGCCGGTCTCGAGATCGGTATCATATGAGAAACAGCTTTGGAGAGCGACATGAAGATTCGCGACGCAAGCCCTGACGACATGCCAGCGGTCACGGTCATCTACAACGACGCCGTTGCCAACACGACAGCGATATGGAACGAGATCCCCGTGGATACGGCGAATCGCATCGAATGGCTCGATGCGCGCCGCAAGTCAGGCTACCCCGTGCTGGTAGCGGTCGACGATGATGCCGGCGTGGTGGGCTATGCGTCGTTCGGCGACTGGCGCGCATTCGATGGCTACCGGCATACCGTGGAGCATTCGGTCTATGTCCGCTCGGACCAGCGCCGCAAGGGCATCGCCGAAGCGCTCCTGATCGCGCTGATCGAGCGCGCGCGCGGCCTTGGCAAGCACGTCATGGTGGCCGCCATCGAGGCGCAGAACGCCAGTTCCATCCGCCTGCACGAAAAGCTTGGCTTCAGGCAGGTTGGCTTGCTGCCGGAGGTCGGGACGAAGTTCGGGAAATGGCTGGATCTCGCATTCATGCAGATCGAGCTGGATCAGCGGGCCGAGCCGGATCGGCTGCCCGGCTCGTGAATGCGCGGTCCTGCGATGGATTGTTCGCGCCGGACTAAGCCAGCATGTCCTGCATGGCATTCAACCGCGCAATCGCTTCCTTCAGTTCCGCCTTCAGCTGACTGACGAGTTCCGCTGCGGGGAGCTGTCGTGCCAGCGAAGCCGCCTGGCCGGCCCACTGCGCGGCGTAGTCGCTGTTGCCCTTCGCCTTGGCCGCGCTGTGCAGGGCCTTGCCGGCGTCATACGTGATCGGATAGTCAGGGATGGCGGGAGCATCGGGCGCTTCGCCGAGTTCCGTCAGGCGGTTGGTGAACCCGCGCGCCGCGCGGCCGGAGATCGCGCTTGTCAGCGTGGTCGGCCGTGCCGGCTGCACGGAGAAGGCTGCGCGGTAGGCCGCGTCGGCCGCGGACTCCGCGCAGCCGACAAACGCCGTGCCCAGCTGCGCGGCCTGTGCCCCGAGCGCCAGCGCCGCGGCAATGCCGGCGCCGTCCATCACGCCGCCGGCGGCAATCACGGGCAGGCGCGTGTGCCGGGCCAGCAAGCGCACCAGGGCAAACGCGCCGAGGCCTTCGTCGTAGACGGCCGGCTCAAAGACACCGCGGTGACCGCCGGCCTCGATTCCCTGCGCAACGATCGCATCAAGGCCAGCGGCTTCGATCTGGTGGGCTTCATGCAACGAGGTGGCGCTGGCCAGCAGCACGATGCCCGCCGCGTGCAGCGCATCGATCTTTTCCTGCGCCGGCAACCCGAAATGGAAGCTCACCACCGCCGGCTTCTCTTCCAGCAGCATCTGGAACATGGCTTCGTCGGTGACAAAGGTCTTGTAGATCTCGCGCAGGCTTGCCGGGGCCGTGACGCCATGCTCGGCGAACTGCGGCGCGAGATAGTCGAGCCAGGCCTTTTCCCGCGCCGCATCCGCGACTGCCGGAACATGGCAGAACACGTTGATATTGAACGGCTTGCCCGTCAGCGCGCGGGTCTCGCGAATGGCCTTGCGCGCGCCGTCCGCATCCATGGCGCCGACGCCGAGCGAGCCGAGTCCGCCTGCTTCCGACACGGCAGCGGCCAAGGCCGGCGTGCTGACGCCGGCCATCGGCGCCTGGATGATCGGCGTGGTGATCCCGAGCAGTGAAAGCAGGTTGCGGCCATTGCCGGAACGCGTTGTGGTGTCCATGACGATGATTCCCTGTTGAGGTCGGATGATGGATTCAGAACTGGCGGTGCCGCTGCTCAGGCATGACGCAACTCGCGCACGAACGCTTCGTACGTCGAGGTCGAGAAGCCGGCGCGCCTGACCAGGAAGGTGTGCGCGGCGCGTACCGCCACGGTCTGGAATTCGGCGGCATTCGGGTACAGCGCCAGCAGCGCGCGCGGCACGATCGCCACGGCCGATCCTGCGCTGACACAGGCCAGGATCGCGTGGTACGACGGCATCTCCACCACCGACAGCCGGCGGCGCAGGTCTTCGCCGCCTTGCTCGAGCCAGTCCTCGGCGCAGCGGCGATAGGTGCAGCCCTTCGAGAACGCAGCCAGGTGCCGCAGCGTCACGTCCTGTGGGCCGCGTACTTTCGGGTGGGTGCCGGGCAGCACCAGGACCAGCTCTTCGGTCCGAAGAAACACGCCCTCCAGTCCCTCGCCAAGCTCCGCCATGTCCATGTGCTGCGGCGAGCCGGTGCCCGGGTGCGCAACCACCGCGCAGTCGAGGCGGTGGCCGAGCACGGCATCCACCAGGAAGCCCGTCGTACCGGTGGCCAGGTTCAGCTCCACGTCCGGCCATGCGGCATGGAACTCGCCAAGCGGTCCGGGCAGCAAGGTCGCGGCGGAACTCTCCATGGACCCGACACGGAGCGTGCCGCTTGGCGCGCTGAGGCGCATGGATTGCCGCGCTTCTTCCGCGAGCGCCAGCATCTGCTCCGCGTAGCCGAGCAGCCGCTGTCCTTCCGGGGTCAGGATCATCTTCTTGCTGTCGCGCTGGAACAGGGCGACGCCAAGGCTTTCCTCGAGCTGCTTGACGCGGGTGGTGACGTTGGACTGCACGCGCGCAAGCGCCTTCGCCGCCCGTGTGATGCTCTGTTCGCGCGCAACGGCCCGAAAGATTTCCAGTTCTGCGAGTTCCACGCTGCCTCACGACACGCTTGCGGTATCGTTCTCTAATAAAGAATGAAAGTATGATAAGTATTGTAAATTGAGAACTTAGAGTCAAGTGTCAAGTGTCAAGTGGGGAGCCTGTCCGAGCAAGGAACCCGCCGTTCACCGGGTTTCTTGTATGCATCTGTATCACGCCGACAGGGCGATACAAGCCCTGACAGAAGCACGTCCCGCGCGTTACAGGCGCGATACGTCGGTCTCCTTAAATACGTTCCGTGGCCGGCGGTGGACCGCAACGAAGCGACTCCCGGCAGCCCGGACTTCAACGCAATCTTTCAAGGAAGCCAATCATGCGTACTCACTTCGTCAAGCACTTAGCCCTCGCCGTTACCCTTGTCGCCGGTGCTGCCGCTGCCGCCAGTGCGCAGGCAGCCGGGCTGTCCTATGGGGGCGCGACCGACCCCTACACCGCCGGTTCGCGTTCGGTGCAGGCGACACCCAGCCCGTACACGGATGGCGCCCGCACCGTGCTGTCGTCACGCGACCCCTACACCGAAGGTGCCCGCACGGTGGAGGACCGCCGCGATCCGTACACCGATGGCGCGCGCACGCTCGCCGGCATGGACCGCACCGGCGTCTCGGCGCCGCCGGCACGCCAGGCCGATCCGTACCTGGATGGTGCCTACGCCTGACATGGGCGGCGTCCGGCGGGCCCACATGGCAGGCGGCTCAGTCGCCTCGCCATGTGGGCCCGCCGCCAGCGCGCGGCGTCAACCGTGTGCGGCGGAATGATGCGTTTCCGGAATCGGCACGAACATGCGGTCAGCGCGGCGGGTCTGACAGACTACGTCGCACCGACGCTCATGCCTGCTCCATGGAAGTCTCTGTCGAACTGACCCTGCGCATCGGATGCCTGCTGGCGCTGATCGCTGCCTGCAACGTCGCCGCCATCAGGCTGCGGCTGCCGGATGCTCTTACGCTTACCGCTGCCGGCATGGTGCTCGGCACGGCCTTTCTGCTTGCCGGCGACCTCGCGACGGCGTTCACGGCACGGGTGATCCAGCCGCTGCTGTCGCCCGCGCTGGCGCCCGATGGCTATCTCTGGCTGTTCCTGCCGCCCATCCTGTTCCAGGCGGCGCTGGAGGCGGATGCCGGCGCCCTGGCGCGGGACATCCTGCCCATCCTTGTGCTGGCGATCGGCGCGGTGTTCGCGGCGACGCTGCTGGTCGGCCTGACAGCCCACTTCGTCACCGGCGCGCGCCTGGCGGTATGCCTGCTGGTGGGCGCCATCGTGAGCACCACCGATCCCTCCGCCGTGATCGAGCTGTTTCGCAGCAGCGGCGTGCCGGCGCGCCTGGTGCGGCTGGTCGAGGGCGAAAGCCTGTTGAACGATGCGGCGGCCATTGCGCTGGCGTCGCACCTGACCGCGCGCATCGCCGGCCAGCCCGGGGCGGGCATGACGGGCTCGGTGCTCGGCGACGTGTTCGGCTCGCTGCTGGCCGGCGGCGTGCTGGGCGCGCTGGCGGGCATGCTGCTGGCGCGCGTATGCCGCGCCATTCCGCATGCGCCACTGTCTCGCTTCTCGTTGTCGCTGGCCTTGCCGAACCTGCTGTATCCGATCGCCGACCTGTGGCTCCATGTGTCGGGCGTGGTGACGGTGGTGGCGGCCGGGCTGACCGCGGGGGCGCTGCTGCGGCGCTCCAGTGCGCCGGACGAGCATGACATGTTCCGCCATCTGTGGCGCCATCTGGGGGGCATGGCGACCGGGATGGTGTTCCTGCTGGCGGCCATGCATGTGCCGGGCATGCTGCGCAGCCTGCGTGTGCCGGATCTCTTCCTGATCCTGGCGGTGCTGGTTGCCGCCTTGCTCAGCCGCTGGGCGGTACTTGGGTGCAGCCTGCCGCTGCTCAGCCGCATCGGCATGTGCGCACCGCTGCCGCGGGCGCACCGGCTGGTCATCACGTGGGGCGGGGTGCGCGGGCCGGTGACGCTGGTGCTGGCACTGTGCGCGGCGCGCGCTCCCTATCTTCCGCCGCAGGCGCGGCACCTGGCATCTGCGGTGGCGGTGGGGTTTGTGCTGGCGAATCTTGCCTGCAACGGGCTGACGTTGCGGCCGCTGGTGCGCAGGCTGGGGATTGGCGGGGGCAGTGGTCGCGGCGGCTAGACCCGCCAACGTTCAGGAAAAGGGCGCCGCCATGGCGGCGCCCTGCGGGATTGACGCCGGCCTCAATGCCCGGCGCTTTGCCCGCCGTCCACGTGCAGGATCTCGCCGGTCACGAAGCTGGCGGATTCGAGATAGAGCACGGCGTCCGCGATGTCGCGCATTTCGCCCATGCGGCCCACCGGATGCAGCGAACCGAGCGCGGCGTGGGTTTCGGGGGCGTGCATCGGGGACTTGATGATGCCCGGCGATACGGCATTGACGCGGATACCGGTCTTCGCATACTCGATAGCCAGCGACTTTGTCGCGGCATTCAGGCCGCCCTTGGTCAGCGATGCCAGCACCGATGGCACGCCGCTGATCGCATGGTCGACGAGCGAGGTCGAGATGCTGACCACATGGCCGCTGCGGCGCTTCTCCATCTCGGCGATGGCGAGCTGCGTGATGTGGAAGAAGCCGGACAGGTTCACGCTGGTCACCGCGGCGTAGTCCTCGTCCGTATAGCTGGTGAAGGGCTTGGCGACGAAGATGCCGGCGTTGTTGATGAGCGTATCGACGCGGTCGAATCGTTCCAGCGCGGCGGCGATCACGCGGCGCGCGGTTTCGCGGTCGCCGATGTCGCCGGCAACGCTGACGATGTCGGGATCGTCCGACGGCTGGATGCTGCGCGCCGTCGCGACGACGCGATAGCCGCGCTCGCGATAGGCCTTGACCAGCTCTGCACCGATACCCTGCGATGCGCCTGTAATGACGGCAACCTTCTGTGAAGCACTCATTGCTAACCTCTGCGTAAATGGACTTGGCTGACTTGCCAATCGGACCGACGGGACCGATGGGTCCAAATCTAGGTGAAAGGCGGCGGCCGATGAATAGCGCCCGGGACCAAACAGTTATGCGCCGCGGGAACAAGTCGGCGGACCCGCGCCCCGGCGGCGGCCGGTGTCGCGACTGGTATCGCGGCCGGCAGGGGCGTGCGATGTGCGGCATCCGGGACTATGATCCAGTTTCGAACCCTGTTTCCGAGCAGCGACGATGCATCCCATCCGGTACTTTCCGACATGAAGCGGCAGTTTGACGACCTTCAGCTTGGCACCATCGAGCTCTTTTGCCTCGCCGCCGAACTCGGCAGCTTCAGCGCGGCGGCGGTTGCCGCCGGCGTGACGCCGCCGGCAGTCAGTCGCACCGTGTTCCGGCTCGAAGAGCGGCTGGGCGTGCGCCTGTTCGAGCGCACCACACGGCAGGTGCGGTTGACGGAGGCGGGGCGCCTGTACTTCGAGCAGAGCCGCCGCGCACTGGCGCAGCTCGTGGAGGCGGAGCGTCTGGCCGGCGGCCAGCAGGCGTCGCCGGCGGGCCTGCTGCGCATCAGCCTGCCCACGCCCTACGCGCATTACCGGGTCCTGCCGATCCTTCCCGCGTTCCGCGCGATGTATCCGGACGTGGAGATCGACGTGCACATCAGCAACCGCAACGTCGATCTTGCCGACGACGCCTATGACCTGGCCGTGCGCGGGCGCGCGCCCGACGACTCGAACCTGATTGCGCGCAAGCTCGAAGATGCGGAGATGGTGGTGGTGGCCACGCCGGACTATCTGCGGCGTGCGGGAACGCCGAAAACGCTCGACGACCTGCTGCGGCACGAATGCATCCAGTTCGTGCGGCCGAGCAGTGGCCGCAAGATACCGTGGACGTTCCGGGTGGATGGCGCGGAGACCGACGTGCCGACCACCGGTGCCTACGGCACGTCTGAAGATGCGCTGGGCGGCGCGACACTGGCGCGCGCGGGCGCGGGTCTGTTCCAGACGTATCGCTTCGTCGTGGAGCAGGACCTGCGCGATGGCGCGCTGGTCGAAGTGCTGCAGGCGTATGGCGGCAGCACGCGGCCGTTCGTGCTGCTCTATCCGAGCGCGCGCCACGTCACGCGCCGCGTACGTGCCTTCGTGGACTTCCTGATCGAAAAATTCGCCGCGTAGCGCGCATATTCACCCGGGGGCGCCGCGGTCAGTCGCGCTGGAGCTGCGCGATGACGACCAGGATCACGGCTGCGTTGCCGGGCTGCTGGAAGTGTGAATACGCGGCCCTGGCGTGGCCGGCTTTTTCTCCTAGCACGTCGGCGAACAGGTCCGAGGCGCCATCGAGCACCGCCGGCTGTTGCAGCCAGCCCTCGGCGCTGGTGACGTGCCCTTCCACGCGCACGATGTGATCCAGGCGGTCGAAGCCGCCCAGGTGCGCGCGGATCTGCGCGAGCACGTTGAGCGCCGCCAGTTCTGCCGCCTGCCGGCCCTGCGCAAGCGTCAGGTCCCTGCCAATCTGGCCCTGCCAGACCACCTTGCCGTCTCTTAGCGGCAGTTGCCCGGATATGAACAGCAGGTCCCCGGCCTGGCTGACGGCCGTATAGCTGCCCAGCGGTTGCGGCGGGTCAGGCAGCGCCAGGCCGCGTGCTGCAAGCTTTTCCTCGATCGACATCGTGCCTCCTTACATGAAGCGGCTGTTGCACATGAAGGGCACTGTAGGGCTGCGCCGGCCACGGATAAAGCCATTGCGGAGCACAGCAGTTGGTACATCGCGGAACAAGTGCCCGCTCGTCGCAGGCGAAAGGCAGTATCGCCGCGGGGCCTTTGTATGCCTGTGTATCAACCGGAGATGCCGATACCTGGGCTCACAACATCGCCGGCTTGCCGCTACAGCGGCGATACACCGGTCACCTTAAATACGTGCATCAACGTGACGGGAGCCGCAGCGATCCAGAGGCTCCCGCCAGCGTTGCGCTGAGGCCCGATGCCTCAGTGGTCCGAAACCCCATGGAGAACAGCATGAACCTCAGCATGAACCTCATCCACGCCCGGAAGCTTGCCCGCCACGTCATTTCCATCGCCGCGGTTGTCGGCGCCGCAAGCGGCATGCAGGCGGTGCATGCGGCAGGCCTCGTCCCGCACGCGGCCGCTGCCACGGCAGCATCCGCTCACGCGGATCGTGATCCGTTCACCAGCGGCAGCCGCGTCGCCGCGCCGGATCCATTCCTCGATGGCGCACGCCAACCGGAAGGCGCCACGGTGGCGCGCATCAGCAACCGCGATGGCTACGTCGCCGACGCGCAGAGCGCGGCATCCGGTTCCGGCACGGCACTGGCCCGCATCAGCAATCGCGACGGCTATGTCGCGTGAGCATCCGCACGAATGCAACCTGAAGCCACGCAACACAAGCACTCAACCCACGAACACACACGCTGAAGATTCCATCATGACCAAGATCGAAAAAGTCCTGTACACCGGCAAGACGCACACCACGGGCGGACGCGACGGCGCGTCCCGCAGCAGCGACGGGCGCCTGGACCTCAGGCTCTCGCCCCCGGGCAGCACCGCCAGCGGCACGAACCCCGAGCAGTTGTTCGCCGCGGGCTGGTCTGCATGCTTCATCGGCGCGATGGGGAAGGCGGCAAGCGCGCTGCAGGTCAGGCTTCCGTCCGACGTGGCCGTCGATGCCGAAGTGGACCTTGGCATGACCGGCGACGCCTACTTCCTGCAGGCGCGGCTCAATGTCAGCCTGCCGGGCCTGCCGGCGGACGTCGCCCAGGCCGTGGTGGAGAAGGCGCATCAGACTTGCCCGTACTCCAAGGCAACGCGCGGCAACATCGATGTCGTGATCAACGTTATCTGAGCCGCAAGGCTTTCGGCCGCGGCAGGTCCCCGGGGCGGACTTGCCGCACATCTTCGCGGCCGCCGATGGCACCGGCACCGTTGGCGGCGTCACGGTGCGCCGTCTGTCAGCGCGCCAAAGACGCGCAGCGGGCGACAGTTGCGGCTTCAACGCAGCCAAGGCCTTCCAGCGTGGCTTCCACGGCCTGCTCGAGCGGCGTATGGGGCTCGCCTCCGGGCAGGCGCCCGCCGCGCATGCGCACCGGCTCGCGCCACAGATAGCGCATCTCCTGCATTTCCCGGAACGTGGCGACGAAGGGGGCCGCTGCCGACAGCAGCCACCACGGAAACGGCCGTACCTTCGGCACCTGGCCGCCGCGGCGGGCCACCGTGCGCTGGATGGCCCGGACCATTTCCGTGCCGTCCGCATCCCAGTGTCCGGCCATATGGAACACGGCGAAGGGCGGCAGCATCGCTGCCTGCTCCAGCAGCCTGACCACGGCGCTCGCCACGTCAGGCAAGTAGGCCCACTGGTGTCCCACGCCGGCCGCGCCGGGATAGCGGATGGTTCGCACCGCCTGTCCCGGCCGCACCAGCGCCTGGGAGAACCAGTTGTTGCCGGCTTGCGGCCCGAAGAAGTCGCCCGCGCGCACGATGATGACGCGCGTGCCGTGCTCCGCCGCTTCCCGCAGGCGCCGCTCCATTTCCACGCGGATGGCACCCTTGCGCGTGACAGGATGCTGGGGCGCACCTTCGGCCGGCTCGGGCAGGGCGTCCGGCCCGAAGTTGTAGACCGTGCCGGGCAGCACGATCGTGGCTCCCGTCGCGCGGGCGGCGGCGATGGTGTTGTCCAGCATGGGCAGCACGAGCTCCGGCCAGCGCCGGTAGCCGGGCGGGTTGACCGCGTGGACGATCACGCCGCAGCCGCGCGCGGCGGACAGCACGTCCTGCCGCTGCATGGCGTCTCCCGACACCCATTCGATGGCGCCCGGCTGCGCGCCAGCCGGCGCTCCGCCGCGCCGCAGCGCGCGGACCTGCCATCCCGCCGCGCCCAGCTGGCGCGCGACTTCCGAGCCGATGCCGCCGGTTGCACCCAGAACCAGCGCGGACTTTCCGTTTGCCATGATTGTTGCTCCCCGCGTTTGCCATGCAGGCATTGTGGGAGTTGTCCGGGGTAAATGGAATTGGATAAGAATGTGGAGACGCTATACATTTACGTATGACATCGAAAATCAGCTGGGAACTCTACCGGAGCTTGCTGGGCGTGCTTCGCACCGGCTCCCTTTCCGGCGCGGCGCGGGAACTGGGGCTGTCGCAGCCAACCGTCGGCCGGCATATCGACTCGCTGGAACAGGATTTGGGCGTGATCCTGTTCACGCGCTCGCAGTCGGGCTTGCTGCCCACCGAGGCTGCCCTGGTGCTGCGCGACTACGCCGAGGCGATGGAAAGCACTGCCGCCGCCATGGAACGCACGGTCACGAGTGCGGGCGGGGACGTGTCGGGAACGGTGCGCATCTCGGCCAGTGAGGTGGTCGGTATCGAAGTGCTGCCGCCCGTGCTGGCCGCGCTGCGCGCGCAGCATCCGGCGCTCGTCATCGAACTCGTGCTGAGCAACCGCATCCATGACCTGTTGCGCCGTGAAGCCGACGTCGCAGTGCGTATGCGGCGCCCGGTGCAGGAGCAGTTGGTGGCGCGCCGTGTCGGCACTATCGAACTGGGCCTGTATGCGCACGAGGACTACCTCGCGCGCCACGGCGTGCCGCGAGATGCGGAGGCGCTGCGCAGCCACGCGCTGATCGGCTATGACCAGCCCACGCCATTCATCCGCGAGGCGGCGCGCTCGCTGCCCTGGCCTGAGCGCGCCGCGTTCGCACTGCGTGCCGACAGCGACGTCGCGCAACTGTCGCTGATCCGCGCCGGCGCTGGCATCGGCATCTGCCAGACGGGGCTGGCGGCCAGGCAGCCGGCGCTGCGGCGGCTCCTGCCACGCAAGTTTTCGATGCGGCTCGAAACCTGGATCACCATGCACGAGAGCCTGCGCCACAGCCCTGCATGTCGCACGGTCTTCGACGCGCTTGCCGATGGCCTCGGCACGTACATTGCCGCGCAGTAGGAGCGACCGGAGACGCTACCGCGCATCGTGGAGGATCAGTCCCGACGTACAGCGCTGGACAGGGGGCGGAACACCTATTCGTCGAACGGCTGCTTCCCTAGCACGCCGACCACATGATCGACGAAGCACGTGATGCGCGACGCCAGCGCGGTGTTGCGGTAGTAGACGGCATTAATCGACTGCCTCACATCGAGCGTCTGCCTGCCGAACAGTGGCATCAGCCTGCCGCTCTGGCGATCATCGCGCGTCATGAAATCCGACAGGCAGACAATGCCGAGACCGGCCAGCGCCAGGCTGCGGAGCGTTTCGCCGCTCGATGAGGCAATGGCCGGCTTGATGTGCAGGATGCTGCCGTCGTCGTTGCGCAGCGGCCAGTCATTCAACGAATCTGGCTGGCTGAAGCCCAGCAGCGCATGCTGCGCGAGCTGGTCCGGCTTGGTCGGAGTACCGTGTCGTTTCAGGTACTCGGGGCTGGCCAGCACGCGCACGCGGCTGCTGCCGATCGGCCGTGCATGCAGCGTCGAATCCTTGAGCGAGCCGATGCGGAAGGCCACGTCGGTGCGCTTCTCGATGAGGTCGATGATGCCTTCGGTCGAGTGCAGCTCCAGCTCCACTTCCGGATAGCGGGCGCGGAACCCTTCCACCAGCGGCACCAGCACATGCAGCATGAACGGCGTGGCCGCATCCACGCGCAGGCGACCCACGGGGCGCATGCGGCGCGCCGCCAGCTGCTCTTCCGCTTCATCCACCATGGCAAGGATGGTGCGCGCATGGGCCAGGAACGCCGCCCCTTCCTCGGTCAGTTCCAGACGCCGCGTAGTCCGGCGCAGCAGCGTGGTCTGCAGCTTCTCTTCCAGCCGGCTCAGCGTGCGGCTGGTAGCCGACACGGTCAGGTCGAGCTGTTCCGCCGCCGCCGTGATCGAGCCCGTATCCACGACGGCCGCAAAGGCCAGCAGTTCGTCGATGGTCGTTTTCATTGTTGATTTCAAATCAAATGAATTTGACTTATACACGGCTTAATTTGCAAATGTAAAGCCGGCAAACTGCGTCCATCACAAGTGTTCTCTTGTCTCTGTACCAGGAGTTACCCCATGAGCATTCCTTCGTTTGGTGTCGGTACGTTTCGCCTGACCGGCCAGGTCGCAGTCGATTCCGTGCGCAACGCGCTGGACCTGGGCTACACCGCCGTCGATACCGCCCAGATCTATGGCAATGAGGCCGACGTCGGCCAGGCCATTGCCGAAAGCGGCGTAAAGCGTGAAAACCTGTTCCTCACCACCAAGATCTGGACCGCGAACTACGCCGCCGACAAGCTGGTGCCGAGCCTGCGCGAGAGCCTCGACAAGCTGCGCACCGACCATGTCGACCTGACGCTGATCCACTGGCCGGCCCCCGGCAACGGCGTGCCGCTGCGCGAGTCCATGGAAGCGCTGGCCGCGGCCAAGTCGCTGGGGCTGACGCGCCAGATCGGCATCTCGAACTTCAATATCGAACTGACCCGGCAGGCCATCGAGGCGGTCGGCAAGGGCGAGATCGCGACCAACCAGGTCGAACTGAGCCCGTACCTGCAGAACCGCAAGCTGACGGCGTACCTGAAGGAGCAGGGCATCACCGTGACCTCGTACATGACGCTGGCCTACGGCAAGGTGCTGAAGGACCCGGTCCTCGCGCAGATCGCGGCGAAGCACAGCGCGACCGTGGCGCAGGTGGCACTCGCCTGGGCGCTGCAGCTCGGCTACGCGGTGATCCCGTCGTCGACCAGGCGCGAAAACCTGGCCAGCAACCTGCTGGCGCGCGACCTGAAGCTCGACGCCGGCGACATGGCGCAGATTGCCACGCTCGAACGCAACGGCCGCGAGGTCAGCCCCGAGGGCCTGGCCCCGGTGTGGGACTAAGGGAGGCGATGATGTCCGATTCGCGCAACCCGCTGTTCCAGCCGCATGCGCTCGGCAACCTGGCGCTGCCGAACCGCATCGTGATGCCGCCGATGACGCGCTCGCGCGCGAGCCAGCCCGGCGACGTGCCGAATGCGCTGATGGCCGAGTACTACGCGCAGCGCGCCGGCGCTGGCCTGATCATCAGCGAGGGCACCTGGATTTCGCCGCTCGGCAAGGGCTATGCCTGGACGCCAGGTATCCACACGCCGGCGCAGGTCGATGGCTGGCGCAAGGTGACCAGCGCCGTGCATGCGGCGGGCGGGCGCATCTTCGCGCAGCTCTGGCATGTCGGCCGCCTGAGCCATGTCAGCCTGCTCGACGGGCAGGCGCCGGTGTCGTCATCGGCGATGCAGGCGAAGGGCGTCAACGTGTTCGTGGCCGGGCACGATGGCACGCCCGGCTTCATGCAGGCGTCGCAGCCGCGCGCGCTGACGGTCGAAGAGATACACGGCATCGTCGACGACTTCCGGCAGGCCGCGCGCAACGCGATGGCCGCGGGGTTCGACGGCGTCGAACTGCATGCGGCCAACGGCTACCTGGTCAATCAGTTCATTGATTCGGAGGCCAACGACCGCACCGATGAGTATGGCGGCTCGCTCGACAACCGTCTGCGCTTCCTCGGGGAAGTGGCCAAGGCGCTGATCGAAGGCACGGGCAGCAAGGACCGCGTCGGTATCCGCCTGGCGCCGCTGACCACGCTCAACGGCTGCGTCGATGCCGATCCGGAGACCACCTATACCGCTGCCGCGAAAATGCTTGGCGAGATCGGCGTGGGCTACCTCCACATCGCCGAAGCCGACTGGGACGACGCGCCGCACATGCCCGTCGCATTCAAGCAGCGGCTGCGCCAGGTCTATCCGGGGACGCTGATCTACGCGGGCAAGTACACCGCCGAACGCGCGCAGGCGGCACTGGACGAGGGCTGGGCCGACCTGATCGCGTTCGGCCGCCCGTTCGTGGCCAACCCGGACCTGCCGGAGCGCCTGCGCACCGGTGCCACGCTGGCCCCGCATGACCGCGACACGCTGTTTGGCGGCGGTGCGCGTGGCCTGACCGACTATCCGCTATTGACCGCCAAGGCAGCCTGACCGATGACGAACCAGAACCCTGTGGACAAGCCGCCGTTCGCCGGCCGCGGCTTCCGCGTCGACTACGACGGCCTGTCCGCGCACAACATCTACGCGGAAGACGGCCAGTCGATCCGCTACGCGATCGTCTCCGGCCCGTATGCGGGCGCCAGCGGCGAAGCGCGCTGCGAATGGCGCGAGATCGCCGAGGGCGTCTATGCGATCTCATGGCAGGAGGCCGATGGTGCGACCGTGGTGCACGTCGACGACTTCCGCCACGGTCATTCCATGGCGTTCTTCACGGCATCCGACCAGACGTTCTACCGGATGCAGGGACCACTGACGGCGCTGCCGGGCACCGATGCCTGAGCCGCGCTCCACGATTCATCCGATGACCCATATGCGAATTTCAGTACCGACCAAGATCGGCTTTGGTACCGCGCCGCTTGGCAATATGTACCGCAACATCCCCGAACAGGAGGCGCTCGACACCGTCAACGCCGCCTGGGAGCAGGGCATCCGCTACTTCGACGCGGCGCCGCTCTATGGCGCGGGCCTGGCCGAGATCCGGCTCGGTAACGCCTTGCAGCATCGCCCGCGCGATGCGTACGTGCTCAGCACCAAGGTAGGCCGGCTGGTTCTCGACGAGACCGAGGACACGGCCAGCCGCGACCTGGGCGAGAAGGGCGGCCTGTTCGAACACGGCCTGCCCAACAAGATCGTCTACGACTACAGCGCAGACGGCACCTTGCGCGCGATCGAGGCCAGCCTGCAGCGTTTGAAGACCGACCGGCTCGATATCGTCTGGATCCACGACCCGGCCAGGGACTTTCACGGCGATGCCTGGCGCGACGTATTCCAGACCGCGATGACCGGTGCCGCCGCCGCGCTGACGCGGCTGCGCGAGCAGGGCGTGATCAAGGCCTGGGGGCTTGGCGTCAACCGCGTCGAGCCATGCGAAATGGCCGTGCAGCAGGCCGACCCGGACGGCTTCCTGATCGCGGGCCGCTATACGCTGCTCGACCACGCCGATGCGCTGCGCGCGCTGATGCCCGCCAGCATCGGCCGTGGCCTGGGCATCGTGGTCGGCGGCCCGTACAACTCGGGCATCCTCGCCGGTGGCGAGCACTACGAGTACCAGAAGGCGACGCCGGAGATCCTCGCGCGCGTCGAGGCCCTGCGCCGGTTGTGCGCGGAGTTCGGCGTGGATATCCGCGCGGCTGCGCTGCAGTTCTCGCTTGCGCATCCGGCCGTGGCGGCGGTGATCCCGGGCGCGAGCCGGCCGGAGCGAATCGCCGGCAATCTCGCACTGGCGCAGGCGGAGATTCCGCAGGCGTTCTGGCAGGCGCTGCGCGCACAGAACCTGGTCGCTGCCGCCGCGCCTTTGCCCGGCCTGGCATAGGCGGTACCCAAGCCCCGGCTGTCAGCCGGGGCTTATGCATTCGACATTTCATCTCGCCACGAAGCTTCTTCGCGCGCGACGGTGCAAAGATTCGTCATACGTTGTCGCTGCCCGCAAGCCTGTTGGCGCGGGTGGCTGATCAGGCAACCGCCGAATCCTTTACGCCATGATGCCCGCCGACCCGCTGGAAGCCGTTACCCATTCCGATCCCTATCCCTACTACCGCGCGCTGGCCGCGCACCGGCCGTTCGGCTTCGATGAGCGGCTGGGGCTGTGGATTGCGGCAGGACCGGCCGAGGTCGCCGCCGTGCTCGCGCACCCCGACTGCCGCGTGCGTCCGGCGGCGCAGCCGGTGCCGCCGACGCTGGCCGGCACTGCGGCGGGCGAGCTATTCGGGCGGCTGATCCGCATGAACGACGGTGCGGCCCACGCGCCGCTCAAGGCTATCCTGCTGCGGCTGATGGCCGGCTTCGATACCGGCATGGCGAGCGCGCGCGCCGCCATGCTCGCCTCCGCGCTCGACACCGTGCCCGGCATGGCGACTGCAGCCGGCGCTGCCGTCAACCGCTGGATCTTCACGCTGCCCGTCGTTGCCGTGGCCGAGCTGCTCGGCCTGCCGGTGCGGGCAGGCGCCGATGCCGTGGCCGTGGCGGCGCGCGTTGCCGCCTACGCCGCGGCGCAGTCGCCGCTGGCCACGGCTGACGATGTCGCGGCCGGTGCCGACGCGGCACGCTGGCTCGGGCAATGGCTGCATGCCGCCTCGGAAGTGCCATCTCGATCCGATGAGCCGGGTTTGCTGCCAGCGTTGCGACATGCCGCGCAAGCGGAGGGCATCGCACCGGCAGCGGTAGCCGCCAACGCGATTGGCCTGATGGTGCAGGCGTGCGAGGCCACGGCGGGGCTGGCGGGCAATATGCTGCTTCGTATCGGCCGCGTCGGCACGGCCTTGGGCAACCTGCCTGCACTGGCCGCTTGCGTGGCACGAGACGACCCGCCGGTGCAGAATACACGCCGCTTCCTGGCTGCCGACGCACGCTTGTGCGGCGTGCCGGTCAAGGCCGGCGATGCCGTGCTCGTGCTGCTTGCGGCTGCGTCCAGCGCAACATCCGACGATGCTGGCGGACGAGCGTGGACCTTCGGCGCGGGCCGCCATGCCTGCCCCGGCGACGCGCTGGCGCAAGCGCTTGCCGCCGCGACGGTCGAAGCGCTGCTCGCGCGCGGCGCGCAGCCGGCCGCGCTGGCGCAGGCGTTCCGCTACCGGCCCTCGCACAACGCACGTATCCCGCATTTCGATTGAAACGCCGGCCGCCCCCCATCCATTCACCAGAGAGACCTCCGCCATGATCGCCGTCATCTTCGAAGTCGAGCCCGCGCCGGGCCGCAAGGACACCTATCTGGAACTGGCCGCGAAGCTGCGGCCGACGCTGGAGGCCATCGACGGCTTCATCTCGGTCGAGCGTTTCCAGAGCCTGACCACGCCGGGAAAGATCCTGTCGCTGTCATTCTTCCGCGACGAGGCCGCGGTCATGGCCTGGCGCAATACCGAGGAGCACCGCCAGGCCCAGGCGGCCGGACGCGGCGGGGTATTCGCGGACTACCGGCTGCGCGTGGCGCAGGTGCTGCGCGACTACGGGCTGGACGAGCGCGAGCAGGCGCCGGCCGACAGCCGCGCGGTACATGACCACGCTGCGCGTTGAGGGGGGATGTCCATGTCGATGTCCCTGCCCATTGCCGAGATTGCCTTGATCGGCTTGACCTTCCTGCTGGCCGGCTTTGTGAAGGGCGTGGTGGGCCTGGGCCTGCCGACCGTGGCGGTGGGCCTGCTGGGCCTGGTGATGCCGCCCGCGCAGGCCGCGGCGCTGCTGGTGGCGCCGTCGATGGTGACCAACGTGGTGCAGCTGTTCAGCGGCCCGCGCTTCGGCCAGTTGCTGCGCCGGCTGTGGCCGATGCTGGCGGCGATCTGCGCCGGGACCTGGCTGTGTGCCGCGCTGGTGCCGGCGCGCATGATGATGCATGCCACCGCGGCGCTTGGCGTGGCGCTGGTACTGTACGCGCTGGTCGGGCTGGCCTCGGCCAGGCTCCACGTGCCGCTGCGCGCGGAGCGCTGGCTCGGGCCGCTGGCCGGGTTGGTCACCGGGGCCATCACCGCTGTGACAGGGGTGTTCGTGATCCCCGCCGTGCCTTACCTGCAGGGGCTCGGGCTCGACAAGGAGAGCATGGTCCAGGCGCTTGGGCTGTCGTTCACCGTTTCGACCATGGCGCTGGCGGTCAGCCTGGCCATGGGCGGCGCGCTGCTCCACCTGCCCGTGCTCGGCGCGTCGGTGCTGGCGCTGCTGCCGGCGCTGGGCGGCATGTTCGTCGGCCAGTGGCTGCGCCACCGCATCAGCGCGGAGCGCTTCCGCCGCCTGTTCTTCTGCGGCCTGCTGGTGCTGGGGGGCGAGCTGGCACTGCGCGGCCTGTGAGGTTCTGGCCCGCGTGCGCGGCTGACCGCAAAGCCTGACACAATCGACCCCGTCAACGGAATCCGGACGGGAGGCCAGCCACATGGGACGCCGCGGCAGCAGCACGGCACGGCTATGGCAGGCGCTGGGCAAGACCGCCACGCGCCAGGCCCGGCGCATCGGGCGCGAGATGACCCGGGCACTTAACCAGACGGTGACGCAACCGATGACCGAGGCCATCGTGCGCAATGCCGTGAAGCAGTCATCGGCGGTGGCCAAGGCCACGCAACGCGCGTTGTCGGGCGTGGCATCTCCCGTGCCGGCGCCGCAGAGCCGCGGCAGCGGGCGCTGGGAGGAGGGCGCCGCCGGACTCGGCCCGCTCGCGCAGCGCCACTACCGCATTTTCATTCCGGCCGGCGTGACGGCCAGGCGGCGCGCACCCATGCTGGTGCTGCTGCACGGCTGCGGCCAGGATGCCGCCAGCTTTGCCGTGGTCGCGCGCGTGGCAGCGGCGGCGCGCGACGCGGGCTGCGTGGTCCTGCTGCCGGAGCAGTCGTCGCAGGCCAACACGCAACGCTGCTGGAACTGGTTCCGTCCCCGCACCCGCGGCGCCGCCGAGGCGGCATTGCTGATGGCCATGATCGACCACGTCTGCGAACGCTATCCGGTGCGGCCGGAGCGCATCAGCGTGATGGGGCTGTCGGCCGGTGGCGCCATGGCGATGATGCTGGGCCTGCGCTATCCGGACCGGTTTGTCGCCATTGGCTCGCATTCGGGGGCGGTCCCTTACAGCGCCGGCAATGCGGCCCAGGCCGCCGCGGCCATGCGCGGCAGCCGCGCGCCCGATGCCGCGGCGCGAAAGGCCATGCGCCTGTGGCTGGCGGGGCGACGCCTGCCGCCACTGTTGCTGCTGCATGGCGACGCGGATGTCGTGGTCGCATTCGACAATGCCATGGCCGCCGCGCGCTTGTGGCTGGACCTGTTGCCCGAGCCATCGGCGCGGCTGGCAGTACCGCCAGCGCGCCGCGTGCAGCGCGGACAGCGGCTGCCGGCCGAGGTGTCCGACTGGATCGTCGAAGGCGACACCTGCGTGCGGCTTGTCAGGATCGAGGGCCTGGGGCATGCATGGAGCGGCGGTCCTGCGGACCAGGCGTTCTCGGATCCGCGCGGGCCCGATGCGCTGCGGATTGCCTTGCGCTACTTTGCGGGCCGGTGAGGGTGGCGGAACCAGTCAGGCCGCGCCACGCGGGCAACGCCTATTCGAGCTTGCCCGGTTCGATCACCACATCGCTGACGGGACAGGCGACGCAAGGCAGGATCCACCCGTCATCCTTCTCGTCCGGGCTGAGCCCCGGCCATTCGATGCGATAGCGGATGGCGCCCGCCTGGAGCCGGCTGGCGCAGGCGCGGCAGGTGCCGTTGCGGCAGGAGTTGGGCAGCGCCAACCCGTCGAGCAGCGCGGCCTCCAGCAGGCTCAGGCCCGCCGGGGCGGCAAAGGTCACACCGGCAGGCAGCACGCGCGCGGTGAACTCGGCGTGCTCGTCCACCGGGACGTTGCCGGGTTCAGTCTGAGTCGCCGTCATCGTCGCTCTGCGGAAATTGTGCCCGCCCGTGCGTGGCGTCGCGCAACGCCGCCAGGGCCGCGTCGCGTTGCGTGGCGGGCAGGCGGATCACCAGCCGCGCCAGGGCACCGTAGGCGGTGTCCGCCAGCGTGCAGCCGTCCTGCGCGGCCTGGTCCAGCCAGCGGCGCACGCGCGGCTCGTCGGCGTAGTCGACCTCCACCGCCAGTTCGGCGTAGGCAATGCGCTCGACCCGTTCCGCCGACTTGAGCGCCGCGGCGATCGCATCGGTGTAGGCGCGCACCAGCCCGCCGGCACCGAGCTTGACGCCGCCGTAGTAGCGCACCACGGCGGCCAGTACGCCATCCAGGTCATGGTGGCGCAACACTTCAAGGATCGGCCGTCCGGCGGTGCCCGATGGTTCGCCGTCATCCGACATGCCCGACTGCCCGCCCGCGAGCAGCGCCCAGCAAACGTGCGTGGCGGTCGGATGCTGCGCGCGCAGCGACTGCAGCACCGCCATGGCGGCGTCGCGGTCCGGGACGGGGATCGCCAGGGCCAGGAAGCGGCTCTTGCGGATTTCGAGCTCGGCTTCGACCGGGGCGGCGAGGGTATAGGTGGGCAAGTGGAATCTGCCAGGCGGGTACGTGCCGCGAGGGTGACGGAAAAAAACAGAAGTTTACCGCAGCCCCGGAGGGGCCGATGGCGCGGCGGCTTTGTGGTTCATCGTCAACTTCCTGTCACATATGACCCATAGGATGCGCAGCGACCAGGGCGCGGCTGCCGCGCCATGTCTGATTTCCATGACAAGCGAACGGCGTCCCGATAACCCGCCATCGCCACCTTCCCCGGAAAAGACCATGTTCGACAAACCTGATGCCTCGCGCCGCAAAGCGCTGAAATTCCTCGCCGGTGCGCCGATGCTGCCGCTGGGCCTGGCTTCCGCCGGCCTGCTCGTGGGCTGTGGCGGCAGCGATGACGCCATTGCGGCGCCGGCCGACACCCCGAATCCGGGCCCGAATGCAACCTTCACCACGGCCGAATTCACCGGCATGAGCGCGCCGACGCTGGCCAACCCGGCCGCGATGGCTACCACCACCGTGGGCTCGAGCATGAAGGTCAATTTCAGCGACGGCAGCAGCCGGACCTTCAAGCTGGCCTACCAGCCGTTCTTCGTATCCGGCGACATGGTGCCGGACGGCAAGGGCGGCACCATCCTGGCCGGCGGCTACTACGACATCAACAACCAGCCGATCCTCGATACGTCGGTGGCCGGCAAGGAGCGCCAGTTCTTCTCCGACTCGCCCGACGGCACCTCGCTGCTCAAGGTCGAGGGCGCCAGCGTCGCCGGCGTGAAGGGCAACCCGGTTTTCGCCGTGGTGCAGTTCGAGTACACCACGCGCGACCAGTCCGGCGCCGACACCTATGGCCGCCTGCCGTCGCCGATCGCCGTGCTGACGCTGGACCAGGATCCGGCGACCGGCAAGCTCACGCTGGTCAAGTACCACAACGTGGATACCTCGTCGGTGCACGGCCTCTGGATCACGTGCGGCGCGAGCCTGTCGCCGTGGAACACGCACCTGTCGAGCGAGGAGTACGAGCCCGACGCGTTCACGATCGCCAGCAACAGCCAGTTCAAGGCCTACAGCAAGAACCTCTTTGGCAGCGAGACCGCGGCCAATCCCTACCTTTACGGCCACTTGCCGGAGGTGACGGTCAACCCCGACGGGACGGGCTCCATCCGCAAGCACTACTGCCTGGGCCGCATCTCGCATGAGCTGGTGCAGGTCATGCCCGACAACCGCACCGTGCTGATGGGCGACGATGCCACCAACAGCGGCCTGTTCATGTTCGTGGCCGACAAGGAGAAGGACCTGTCGGCGGGCACGTTGTACGTGGCCAAGGTAGGCCCGGGTTTTTCGGTCGACCCGTCCGCGGCGGGGGCCGACCTGACGTGGGTCAAGCTGGGGCACGCCACCAGCGCCGAGATCGAGGCGCTGGCCAAGGCGACGGCGCCGACCGATATCATGGATGTGGCAACCGTGGATCCGGCCGATGTGAGCTACACCAAGATTTTCGTCGGCGGCAAGGCCAACTGGGTTCGCCTCAAGCCCGGCATGGAGAAAGCCGCGGCCTTCCTGGAAACCCACCGCTATGCCTACCTGAAAGGCGGCAGCATGGGCTTCACCAAGATGGAAGGCACCACGGTCAACATCAAGGACAAGGTCGCCTATTCCGCGCTGCAGAACGTGGTGGACTCGATGGTCCTGAACAACAGCAAGGGCTGGAATGCGCAGAGCGGCATCTCGGTCGACAAGGCGCTCAATGCCGGCGCGGTGATGCAGCACAAGCTCGACGGTGGCCAGAAGGACCTGGACGGCGACGCCATCAACAGTGAATGGGTGCCGGTGCATACCAAGGGCCTGCTCAACGGCCATGACATCCTGGGCGACGTGCTCGGCAATACGGCCGACCCGGAGTGGATCGCCAACCCGGACAACCTGAAGTTCTCGGAGAAGCTGCGCACGCTGTTCATTGGCGAGGACAGCGGCCAGCACGTCAACAACTTCCTGTGGGCCTACAACGTGGACACCAGGCAGCTCTCGCGCCTGCTGTCCATGCCTGCCGGCGCCGAATCGACTGGCCTGCACGCGGTGGACGAGCTCAATGGCTGGACTTATATCATGAGCAATTTCCAGCATGCTGGCGACTGGAGCGGCCTGCACGCCAAGGTCCAGGCCACGCTGGATCCGCTGGTGCGCGCCAACTACAAGGACCGCTTTGGCGCGGCGGTTGGCTATCTGACGGCCGACCTGACGAGCGTCAAGCTGGCCAAGGGTTGATTGGTCGGGGAGGGTGAAGCGGAAGCGGGCTGCGGCCCGCTTTTTTTTATGGTTTTTTGCGGGAATGCGGGGAATGGGTGGGGTTTGTCGTTCTTGGCAGGCGCTGCTGTTTCGCCGGCGTAGCCGGCGACCTACTTCTTGTCCGAGCGACAAGAAGTAGGCAAGAAGCGCGTCGCCTGGCGGCTGGCCATCAACGATGCGCTTCTTGTTTTCAAGCGGCTTTGGTCTCGCGAGACGTGGTTGCCCGTTCGGGCCTGCTACGCATAGTGATTCAGAACCAGTGCCTGCGATAACCGGCTTGTGTACGATCCCCATGTAGGGCTCGGGTACAGCGTTCCAACAGCGTCAGTGGTGGGACGCCTTCGGCTGCGCTGCGCGCGCGTCCTAGTCAGTATGCGCGGGCGCTGCGGCGCGGTTTGCCTGCGGCCTGGGTGCTCAGACTAGGGCTCTGCGCGTAGCGCAGCCGAAGGCGATTACACGATGTCGGTTGCAGCAGGGACCACGG
>NZ_JBYOJR010000049.1:0-38700 GCF_057798915.1 Cupriavidus sp. 22TCCZM01-5 | reverse complement strand
GCCTTCGGCTGCGCTACGCGCAGAGCCCTAGTCTGAGCACCCAGGCCGCAGGCAAACCGCGCCACAGCGAAGCAGAGAAACCGAACCGTCGGCAATGGCGACGATGATGCCCCGCGCATACCGACTAGGGCGCGCGCAGCGCAGCCGCAGGCGTCCCACCACTGACGCTGTTGGAACGCTGTACCCGAGCCCTACATGGGGATCGTACACAAGCAGGTTATCGCAGGCACTGGTTCTGAATCACTATGCGTAGCAGGCTCGAACGGGCACCCAAGCATCGCGAGACCAAAGCCGCTTGAACACAAAAAGCGCATCGTTGATGGCCAGCCGCCAGGCGACGCGCTTTTCTGCTTACTCTTTTGTCGCTCGGACAAAAGAGTAAGTCGCCGGCTACGCTGGCGAAACAGCGGCGCCTGCTAAGCACGACAACCCCACCCCCCACCCAAAACCCTCCCCCACAATCCAGCGAAAGAACCAAGAAAAAAACCCCTCGGCGCGGGGTGCTCCGAGGGGCTGAAGGCCTGTAGGCGGAGGAGACCGGTGCCTACCTGGTCAGTGTACGGGGGCCGCCTGCCTGGCCGCATCACCCAAATTGGTGATGGGATGTGCCATCCTGGTCAGTACACAGCCCTCGCCAACTACACAAGAACTACACAAAATAAAAAAAGGGTTTGCAGGAAATCTCCCGCAAACCCTTATCAGTATTGGTGGGCCTCCCGTGAGTCGAACACGGCACCAACGGATTATGAGTCCGCTGCTCTAACCAGGCATGAGCTAGAGGCCCGAGGAAGCGTTTTAGTTGCCTTCCAGGAAACTCTTGAGCTTATCAGAGCGGCTCGGATGGCGCAGCTTGCGCAGTGCCTTGGCCTCGATCTGGCGGATACGTTCACGCGTAACGTCGAACTGCTTGCCGACCTCTTCCAGCGTGTGGTCGGTGCTCATTTCGATGCCGAAGCGCATGCGCAGCACCTTGGCTTCGCGCGGCGTGAGCGAGTCCAGCACGTCCTTGACGACGTCGCGCATGGAGCCATGCAGCGCCGCCTCGGCCGGGGCCAGCGTGTTGGTGTCCTCGATGAAATCGCCCAGATGCGAGTCGTCGTCATCACCGATCGGCGTTTCCATGGAGATCGGCTCCTTGGCGATCTTCATGATCTTGCGGATCTTGTCTTCCGGCATCTCCATCTTCTCGGCCAGCGTTGCCGGATCCGGCTCGTTGCCGGTTTCCTGCAGGATCTGGCGCGAGATGCGGTTCATCTTGTTGATCGTCTCGATCATGTGCACCGGAATACGGATGGTGCGCGCCTGGTCGGCGATCGAGCGCGTGATGGCCTGGCGGATCCACCACGTGGCGTACGTCGAGAACTTGTAGCCGCGGCGGTATTCGAACTTGTCCACCGCCTTCATCAGGCCGATGTTGCCTTCCTGGATCAGGTCCAGGAACTGCAGGCCGCGGTTGGTGTACTTCTTCGCGATCGAGATCACCAGGCGCAGGTTGGCCTCGGTCATCTCGCGCTTGGCTTCGCGGGCGCGCTTCTCGCCCTCGGCCATCTTGCGGTTGACGTCCTTCAGTTCCTTCAGCGGCAGCACCACGCGTGCCTGCAGGTCGATCAGCTTCTGCTGCAGTTCATGCACGGCCGGCACGTTGCGCTCGACGATGGCGCTATACGCCTTGCCATCCGCAATGACCGTGTGGATCCACTCGAGGTTGGTCTCGTTGCCCGGGAAGCGGGCGACGAAATCCGCGCGCGGCATGCCGCACTTGTCCACCACGTTGTTCAGGATCGCGCGTTCCAGCTTGCGCACTTCGTCCACCTGGCCACGCAAGGTGTCGCACAGGCGTTCGACGCTGCGCGCCGTGAAGCGGATGCCCATCAGCTCGGACTGGATGGCTTCCTGGGCCTTCACATAAGGCTTGGACTTGTAGCCCTCCTTCTCGAAGGCGCGGCGCATCTTGTCGAACTGTTCGGCGATGACGCGGAATTTTTCCAGCGCGGACAGCTTCAGCTCTTCGAGCTGGCGTGCCGAGGCACCGGCGCCGGCAGCATCGTCGTCGTCCTCGTCCTCGTCGGATTCCTCGTCTTCGTCCGACTCCAGGTCTTCTTCTTCCGAGGCCGATGCACCCGCGGCTTCCTGGGCCACTTCGTCGGCGTTCGGGTCGATCAGGCCGTCGACGAATTCATCGATCTTGATCTCGTCGCTGGCGACGCGCTCGGCATTGGCCAGGATCTCCGAGATCGTGACCGGGCAGGCGGAAATGGCCATCACCATGTCCTTCAGGCCCGCCTCGATACGCTTGGCGATGACGATTTCGCCTTCACGCGTCAGCAGCTCCACCGTGCCCATTTCACGCATGTACATGCGCACGGGGTCGGTGGTGCGGCCGAACTCCGAGTCCACCGTCGACAGGGCGGCTTCGGCTTCTTCCTCGGCCTCCTCCTCGCTGGTGGCCGACGGGGCGTTGTCGTTCAGCAGCAGCGTTTCGGCGTCCGGCGCCTGCTCGTACACGGCGATGCCGATGTCGTTCAGGGTGGCGACGAGCGTGTCGATCGTCTCCGAGTCGACCATGTCGTCCGGGAGGTGATCGTTGATTTCCGCGTAGGTCAGGTAGCCGCGCGACTTGCCAAGCTTGATCAGCGCCTTGAGCTTCTGGCGGCGCAACTCGAGTTCTTCCTCCGTGCCCTGCTGGGTCGAGGCGAATTCCTTCAGCAGGGCCTTTTCCTTGGCCTTGCGGTCCTTGGCCTTCTGCTTTTCGGTCTTCGGAGCCGCGGCGGGTGTCGCCGCGCGGCTATCGTTCTCGTCAAACTCTTCGATCACGTCGTCTGTCGTGCTGGCGCCGTGCTGCATCTGGGCCTTGGGCTTGCGGCCGCGCTTTTTCGGCTCCGGCTTGCTTGCCGGCGCTGCGGGACGCTCGGATGCAACGGCTGCAGGAGACACGGCGCGCGCCTTGGTGGCCGGCGCGGCAGCGCCCGCCTTGGCGCCTGCGCTCTTGGCACCGGCTGCTGCCGCCTGCTTGCTTTCGACTTCGGTATTCTGCTGTTTCGCCACGGTGATACTCTTGCCTTTCACTGGTGCAGATGCGGCGACCTTGCCGCTCGTACTGGCGCTCTTGCCGCTCTCGCGTGCCGAAGTCGAGGCCCTTGTCGTTTCGGATGTGCGATTCCTGGTGGCAGTGGTCAGGGCGGGCGATTCGACGCCTTGCGCTGATTTTGATGGCGCAGACCGGGGGGCCGGAGTCTTGACTGACGCGGTCGATGTCTTCGCCGCCGTCGATTTCACAGACGCCTTGCCGCTCCCTGATTGGGGAGCTTTCACGGAAACCTTTTCGGTTGCTTTGGCCTTTGCCATTGGCACGCTCACTTTCACCAGATCTGGAGAGAAAGATTTCGCAATCCAAACCGGCTATTGTAGCACGCCACAGATAGCCAGCTTCCTGTCAGGTATGGTTTTCACCTGAAAAATCAAGGCTTAAGCTCGAGACTGCATCGGCTCAAGCCTTTACATCCTCATTCCTGCCACCCCCAAATGCGCCTTTTACCGCACGCACCCGGTGCGCTACCCAAGCCGTCTGCGACGATGGACTTCGCCGACCAGCCAGCGCATGCGCTCCTTGGCCGCCTCATCCGCAGTACCCGCCACCACGGCGGCCTGAAGCCTTTCCAGCTCTCGGCTCAGCGGTTCGGCCAGCAGCTTCGTGACGGCCGCGTCGAACTCTTGTGTCGCGGGCTCCTCTTCAATCTCTTCGCGCAGCACCGCCGTGCGTGCTGCCGCATACACCTCGGCATAGGGCGATTGCGCGAGATGCTCGCTGAATGCCGCAAAATTCACCTGCCCCTCCACCTCGTCGCAGGCGGCGACCAGGTGCGCGAGCACCTCGGCATCGCCGCCCTCCGCCCCAAGCAGCAGCGCCCGGCTATCCTCGTCCAGCCGCGCCGATAGTGACGGATAGCACATCAGCAACTGCAGCACGCGCTGCTCCAGGCCGGTCGGTGCCTGGCGCCGGGCGCGCGGGCGCGGCTGCGCAAAGCGGCCAGCGCGGGCCGGGTCGCTGCGCAGGCCGCAGATTGCCTCGATTTCGGCGGGCGTCGTGCCGGTAGCATCGGCAAGTTCGCGGATAATCTGTAGCCGCAGGCCGCCGGCCGGCATGGCCTGCAGCAGCGGCTTGGCCTCGTACTGCGCACGGGCGCGGCCTTCGGGCTGGCGCATGTCCAGCTCTTCGGTCACCGACTGCAGCAGGAAGCGCGACAGCGGCATGGCATCGCGCACCTGCGCCGCAAACGCCTCGGTTCCCTCTTCGCGCACGTAGCTGTCCGGATCGTGCTCGGCCGGCAGGAACAGGAAGCGAATGGCCTTGTTGTCGGCCACGTGCGGCAAGCAGGCCTCCAGGGCCCGACGCGCGGCACGCCGGCCCGCCGCATCCCCGTCGAACGAGAACACGACCGAATCGGTCTGCCGCAACAGCTTCTGCACGTGCACGGGCGTGCACGCCGTGCCCAGCGTGGCCACGGCATTGGCAAACCCGAGCTGCGCCAGCGCCACGACATCCATATACCCTTCGACCACCAGGACGTAGCCGGTTTCCCGGATGGCGTGACGGGCCTCGAACAGCCCATACAATTCGGTGCCCTTGCTGAACAGCGGCGTCTCGGGCGAGTTCAGGTACTTGGGCTCGCCCTGCCCCATGACCCGCCCGCCGAAGCCGATGACGGCCCCTTTGGTGTTGCGGATGGGGAACATGATGCGATCGCGGAAGCGGTCATAGCGGCGTGGCTTGCCGTCCGCATCGCGCTTCTCGCTGCTCTCGATCAGCAGGCCGGATTCCACCAGCGGGGCCGCGATCACGTCGTCGCGGTAGCTGCCAAAAACGGCTTCCAGGCCCTGCCAGTCGTCCGGCGCGTAGCCGAGGCCGAAACTGGCCGCGATCTCACCGGTCAGCCCACGTCCTTTCAGGTACTGGATGGCCTGCGGCGCACCCCGCAACTGGCGCCGGTAGAATTCCGTGGCGCGCGTCATGGCATCGGACAGGGCCACCGAGCGTGCCTGCTGCTCGGCGCGCTGGCCCGGCGGCAGGCGGTCGCGCTCCTCGGGCACAGAGATGCCAACCGACTGGGCCAGCTCGCGGACCGCTTCCGGATAGGACTGCCCGGAATACTCCATCAGGAAACCAATGGCCGAGCCGTGCGCCCCGCAGCCGAAGCAGTGGTAGAACTGCTTGGTGGGCGATACCGTGAAAGACGGCGACTTCTCGTTGTGGAAGGGGCACAGCCCCATGAAATTGGCGCCGCCCTTCTTCAGCTGCACATACTTGCCCACCACATCGACAATGTCGACACGGTTGAGCAGGTCCTGAATGAAGGATTGCGGAATCACCCGACTGACCGTCCTGATGGCATGGCCGTCCCGTGGCCGGGCAGCCGCTTTTTAAGAGTGTGACCGGAAATGCTCCCGGCTGTCGAATCATTGTAGTGTAGGCACGACAATACGCCCGCACTATCTGCATCGCCGCCCAGCCCCGTCGCTCAGGCAGCGATCCCGGCACAGCAAGTCAAACGTACACTTACTTGGCAAGCGCGGCCTTGACCTGCGCCGACACGGCGGTCATGTCGGCACGGCCAGCCAGCTTGGCCTTGAGCACGCCCATAACCTTGCCCATGTCCTGCGGACCGGCGGCACCAGTCTGCGCCACGGCCTGCTGGACCTCGGCCGCCACTTCGGCGTCCGACAGCGCGGCCGGCATATAGACCTTCAGCACCTCGACTTCGGCCTGCTCCTTCTGCACCAGGTCGTCGCGGCCAGCCTGCTGGAACTGGGTGATCGAGTCCTTGCGCTGCTTGAGCAGCTTTTCCACAACCGCCAGCACCGCGGTGTCGTCCAGTTCGACGCGCTCGTCGACTTCACGCTGCTTGATGGCCGCCAGCAGCAGGCGGATGGTGCCGAGGCGCTCGGTCTCGCGGGCGCGCATGGCGGCCTTCATGTCGTCGCTGATTCGGGCTTTGAGGGACATCTTGATCTTCCGGAAACGGTTTTGGCAGGCGGCTGCCTGCAAGCAGAAACGCAAAAACCCGCCGCGGCCTGGCCACACGGGCCTGCGCGCACGGGCGGGCGCCGTCATGCAGAGTCGTCGATTGTAGCATCATGCCCTGGTGGCGGAAGACGCCCGGGCCGTGCGGCCGGCGCCGCATTCAAGCCATGGCGCGGCCACTGCGCGCGGTCTCGGCCACGGCCTGCCCGGCTGCGACGGCCGAAGCCCAGGCCCACTGGAAGTTGTAACCCCCGAGCCACCCGGTCACGTCGACCACTTCGCCAATGAAATAGAGTCCCTGAACCTCGCGCGCCATCATGGTGGTGGAAGACAGCCCGCGCGTATCGACCCCGCCCAGCGTCACTTCGGCCTTGCGATATCCTTCGGTGCCGGACGGCACCAGGCGCCAGTCATTCAGCGCCGCCCCCAGCCTGCGCAGCGCCTTGTCCGCAATATCATGCAGCGGCAGGCTGCCGTCCACGCCGGCGGCCGCGCACCAGGCGTCCGCCAGCCGCGCCGGCAGACGCTGGGCCAGCAGGTTGGCCAGATGCTTGCGGCTGCCAGCCTTCTGCTCGAGCAGCCATCCGGCGGCATCCTCGCCGTCGAACAGGTCGATCTTGATGGGCGTTCCCGGGTGCCAGAAGCTCGATACCTGCAGCACCGCCGGACCGGACAGACCGCGGTGCGTCCACAGCAGGTCTTCGCGGAAAGCGCCGGCAGTCTTGCCCGAGCCGGTAGAGATATCCACCTCGAGCGACACCCCCGCCAGCGGCACGAACGCTTGCCAGGCCTGGCCGTCGAAGGTCAGCGGCACCAGCGCCGGCCGGGTTTCCACGACCTTCAGGCCGAACTGGCGGGCAATGCGATAGCCGAAGTCGGTGGCGCCGATCTTCGGGATCGACAGGCCGCCGGTAGCCACCACGATCGCCCCCGCGCGCACGGCACCCTGCGAGGTCAGCAACAGGTAGTCGTCGCCCTCGCGGCGGATCTCGGCGACGCTGCAGCCGGTCTGCCAGCGCACATGGCCGGCGTCGCACTCGGCGCGCAGCATGGCGATGACGTCTTCGGCGCTGTCGTTGCAGAACAGCTGGCCGCGATGCTTCTCGTGCCAGTCGATGCGGTAGCGCCGCATCAGGTCCAGGAAATGCTGCGGCGTGTAGCGCGCCAGCGCCGAGCGGCAGAAGTGAGGATTGGCCGACAGGTAGTTGGCCGGCCCCGCCTGCAGATTGGTGAAATTGCAGCGGCCGCCGCCGGAAATCCGGATCTTTTCGGCCAGCCGCGTGGCATGGTCGATCAACACCACGCGTGCGCCGCCCTGGCCCGCCACGGCGGCGCACATCATGCCGGCCGCTCCCGCGCCCAGCACCGCCACGTCATACCGGCCCGCCTGCAAGCCCGCCGAACCGCTCATCCCAATCCTCGCCAATCCAGACCCTGCCAACGCAGGAAAGCGCAGATTGTAGCGAAAAGCACGCCAGCCGCCGGTGTGCTACCCTCTTAGGTTTCACGCAACCCGTTGTTTTGACGGCTGTTTCCACCGGATCCCGACCGGGCCGGAGAGCCGCACCTGTTCCCTCATGCTTGTCCTCGGCATCGAATCCTCCTGCGACGAAACCGGCCTGGCCCTCTACGACACCGACGCCGGCCTGCTCGCGCATGCCCTGCATTCGCAGATCGCGATGCACCGCGATTACGGCGGCGTGGTACCCGAGCTGGCTTCGCGCGACCACATCCGCCGCGTGCTGCCGCTACTGCAGCAGGTGCTGGGCGACGCCGGCCGCACCCGCGCCGACATCGACGCGATTGCATTCACCCAGGGCCCGGGACTGGCCGGTGCGCTGCTGGTCGGCGCCTCGGTCGCCAATGCGCTGGGCTTCGCGCTGAACGTGCCGATGATCGGCGTGCATCATCTCGAAGGCCACCTGCTGTCGCCGCTGCTTACGCGCGAGCCGCCGCCGTTCCCGTTCGTGGCGCTGCTGGTTTCCGGCGGCCACACCCAGTTGATGGAAGTGAAAGGCATCGGCGACTATGCCCTGCTCGGCGAAACGCTCGACGACGCTGCGGGCGAAGCCTTCGACAAGACCGCCAAGCTTCTCGGCCTCGGCTATCCTGGCGGCCCCGAGGTCTCGCGCCTGGCCGAGTTCGGCGTGCCCGGCGCGTTCGAGCTGCCGCGGCCGATGCTGCATTCGGGCAACCTCGACTTCTCGTTTGCCGGGCTCAAGACCGCCGTGCTGACGCAGACGCGCAAGCTGGCCAACACCTGCGAGCAGGACCGCGCCAACCTGGCGCGCGCATTCGTCGATGCCATCGTCGATGTACTGGCCGCAAAATCCATGTCCGCGCTCAAGCAGACCGGCCACAAGCGGCTGGTGGTAGCCGGCGGCGTCGGCGCCAACCGGCAGCTGCGCGAACGCTTGGACCAGCTCGGCAAGCAGCGCAAGATCGACGTCTATTACCCGGACCTGGCCTTCTGCACCGACAACGGCGCGATGATCGCCTTCGCCGGCGCCATGCGCCTGCAGGCCGCGCCCCAGCTCGCTCAGCGCAACTACGGCTATGGCGTGACGCCGCGCTGGGACCTGTCGGATATCCGCCTGCCATCTGCAGCCTGAACAACCTGCCGCCTGCCCCCCTGCCGGCACAGGAAACAACAAGGCCACCGCGAAGGTGGCCTTGTTGTTTGAGCGGGAGACAGGCTTACGCCGCCGGCTCCAGCCGCTTGTCGCGCTCGATCACCGCATAGGCGCTGTGGTTGTGGATCGACTCGAAGTTCTCGGCTTCGAGCACATAGGCGACGATGCGCTCATCGGCATTGAGCCGCATGGCGATGTCGCGCACCAGGTCTTCCACGAACTTCGGGTTCTCGTAGGCGCGCTCGGTCACGAACTTCTCGTCGGGCCGCTTGAGCAGGCCCCACAGCTCGCACGAGGCCTCTTCTTCGGCCATGCGCACCAGCGCTTCCACCGGCAGCTCGCCGGCAAGCTCCACGTTCATCGTGATGTGCGAACGCTGGTTGTGCGCGCCGTACTGCGAGATCTTCTTCGAGCATGGGCACAGGCTCGTCACCGGCACCAGCGCCTTCAGGAACACGCGCGTCACGCCGTTGCGGATCTCGCCGGTCAGCGTGACCTCGTAGTCCATCAGCGACTCCACGCCAGACACGGGCGCGATCTTGCTGATGAAGTACGGGAACGTGACTTCGATGCGGCCCGCCTCGGCTTCCAGCTTTTCCAGCATCTTGTCGAGCAGCACGCGGAAGCTTGCCAGCTCCAGCGGGGCGCGCTCTTCTTCCAGCAGCGCGACGAAGCGCGACATATGCGTGCCCTTGACCTCGGCAGGCAGGTGCACGTCGAGGTTGAAGGTGCCCACGCTCGGGACCACGCCGGCCGGCGTCTTCAGCGAGACCGGGTAGCGCACGCCCCTGACACCGACACGCTGGATGGGGATCTGGCGGGTGTCACGGCTCGACTGGACGTCGGGCATCACGAAGGCGGGATTGATGTCATTCATCTACGGTTTCCTCCAGGACCGCACCAGGGGGTGGCGCAAGCCCTTACGGTCGCGGCATTTTCGCAGTCCATCCATGCCGCGCAACGAGTGTGAAACCACGGCGCCGGCAACACTCATGCCGACCCGCAGCTGCGAACACAAAAATGGGAAGTTTAAGGGAATTCACACGGAGCCGCCGGAAGCGGCTCCGTACCCTTACAGGTCGTACGGGTGATCGCGCACCCGTACCGTGCGTGCGTCAGGCCACGCGCGAAGCGATCGCGACGGGCGTCTGGCCAATGCCGAAGCGCTCGCGCACGGAACGTTCGATTCCAGCGGCATCGAGCCCGCACTGCGACAGCAGCAGGGCCGGGTCGCCATGATCGATGAAGCGGTCGGGCAGGCCCAGCACCAGCACCGGGATGTCGATGCCCGCTTCGGCCAGCGCCTCGAGCACGGCGCTGCCGGCGCCACCCATGACGCTGCCCTCTTCCACCGTCACCAGGTAGTCGTGCCCGCTGGCGAGACGCTTGACCAGCTCGACGTCGAGCGGCTTGACGAAGCGCATGTCGGCCACCGATGCGTCCAGCGCCTGCGCCGCGCCGAGCGCAGGATGCACCATCGAGCCGAAGCCCAGGAACGCCACGCGCTGGCCCGCGCGCGCGCCGCCGGTGCGGCGCATCACGCCCTTGCCGACCGGCACGTCCGTCAGCGCCGCCTCGATCGCCACGCCCTGGCCGGCGCCGCGCGGATAGCGCACGGCGGTCGGGCAATCCTGGTGGAACGCGGTCGTCAGCAACTGGCGGCACTCGTTCTCGTCGGACGGCGTCATCACCATCATGTTGGGGATGCAGCGCAGATACGCGATATCGTAGGCACCCGCGTGCGTGGCGCCATCGGCGCCCACGAGGCCCGCGCGGTCCAGCGCGAACACCACCGGCAGGTTCTGCAGCGCCACGTCGTGGATCAGCTGGTCATAGCCGCGCTGCAGGAACGTCGAGTAGATCGCCACGACCGGCTTCAGGCCCTCGCAGGCCATGCCGCCCGCGAACGTCACCGCGTGCTGCTCGGCGATGCCGACGTCGTAGTAGCGATCCGGGAAGCGCTTCTCGAACTCGACCATGCCCGAGCCTTCGCGCATCGCCGGCGTAATGCCGATCAGGCGCTTGTCGGCAGCGGCCATGTCGCACAGCCAGTCGCCGAAGACCTGCGTATAGGTCTTGCGGGCCGGCTTGGCGGCCGGGCGGATGCCTTCGGCCGGGTTGAACTTGCCCGGGCCGTGATAGAGGATCGGATCGGCCTCGGCCAGCTTGTAGCCCTGGCCCTTCTTGGTCACCACGTGCAGGAACATCGGACCCGCGCCTTCGAGCGCGCGCTTGCGGATGTTCTGCAGCGTCGGCACCAGCGAATCGAGGTCGTGGCCGTCGATCGGCCCGATGTAGTTGAAGCCGAACTCCTCGAACAGCGTCGCCGGCACCATCATGCCCTTGGCGTGTTCCTCGAAGCGCTTGGCGAACTCCAGCACCGGCGGCGCCACCGACAACACTTTCTCGAGACCCTTCTTGGTGGCCGCGTAGAACTGGCCGCTCAGCAACCGCGCCAGGTGCTTGTTGAGCGCGCCCACCGGCGGCGAAATCGACATGTCGTTGTCATTCAGCACCACCAGCAGCGGCAGGTCCTTGTAGACGCCGGCATTGTTCAAGGCCTCGAAGGCCATGCCCGCGGTCATTGCCCCGTCGCCGATCACGGCGATCGACACACGCTTCTCGCCAAGCGTGCGCGCACCCAGGGCCATGCCCAGCGCGGCCGAGATCGAGGTCGACGAATGCGCCGTGCCGAAGGTGTCGTACTCGCTTTCGCTGCGGCGCGGGAAGCCCGAGATGCCGCCGAACTGGCGCAGCGTGTTCATGCGGTCGCGCCGGCCGGTCAGGATCTTGTGCGGATAACTCTGATGGCCCACGTCCCAGACCACGCGGTCGTCAGGGGTATGGAAGACGTAGTGCAGCGCGATGGTCAGTTCCACCGTGCCGAGGTTCGACGACAGGTGGCCGCCAGTCTGCGAGACCGACTCCAGCACATAGGCGCGAAGTTCATCGGCCAGTGTCCGCAATTCGCGCCGGTCCAGCTTGCGCAGGTCTGCGGGGGCGTCAATCTTTTTGAGCAGTGCGTAGGTCATGATGTCCGTTCGGCCGCCGGTTTCTGCTGTCCGGCTTGTCAGTTCAATGTGTGCGCAGCACGATCAGGTCAGCCAGATCGGCCAGGCGGGTCGCCCGCTCGCCGAATCCGGCCAGGGCGTCGTGCGCGGACTGGCGCAGCTCGGCCGCCAATGCGCGCGCCGCTTCCAGTCCCATCAGCGAGACATAGGTCGGCTTGTCGTGCGCGGCGTCCTTGCCCGCCGTCTTGCCCAGCGTGGCAGTATCGGCGGTGACGTCCAGAATATCGTCCACCACCTGAAACGCCAATCCCACGGCCGCGGCGTATCGGTCCAGCGCGGCCAGGCCCCGTGCGTCGATTTCACCACACAGCGCGCCCATGCGCACGCTCGCGCGCAGCAGCGCGCCGGTCTTCATGCGGTGCATGGCTTCGAGCGCCTCGCGCGACATGGCCTTGCCGACGTTCTGCAGGTCGATGGCCTGCCCGCCGGCCATGCCGACGGAGCCAGAAGCCACGGCCAGTTCGGCCACCAGCTTCAGCCGCGCCTCGGGCCGCACCGCCTGCGCCTGGGCCAGCACGATGAACGCCTGGGTCTGCAGCGCGTCGCCCACGAGCAGCGCGGTGGCCTCGTCATAGGCCTTGTGCACGGTCGGGCGGCCGCGGCGCAGGTCGTCGTCGTCCATGCAGGGCATGTCATCATGCACCAGCGAATAGGCGTGGATCATCTCCACCGCGCAGGCCGCGGCGTCGCACGCCTCGGCACTCGCCCCCGTCACTTCGCCGGCGGCATGCACCAGCAGCGGCCGCACGCGCTTGCCGCCGCCGAGCACAGCATAACGCATGGCCTCGTGCAGTGTATGCGGCACGGTGTCGGCATTTGGCAACGCCTGGTCCAGCGCGGCCTCGGCCCGGGCGCCCTGCGCCCGCATCCAGCTTGCAAAATCGGTCATTCCTGCTCCAGGCCGTTGGTGTTGCCGGCATCACCGGTCATGGGCTTCAGCACGTCGCCCTCGAGTACCCTGACCTGCTGCTCCACCCGCTCGAGCTTCTGCTGGCAATAGCGGACCAGCTCGGCGCCGCGGCGGTATGCCGCCAGCGAGGCTTCCAGCGGCAACTCGCCGCTTTCCATGCTCGCCACCAGCGTCTCGAGCTCGGCCATCGCCGCTTCATACGAAGCGGGCGGCACGGAGCCTGTCGCAGTGTCGTCGGTCGGGACCGGATCGGTCGTGGTTTTTGGCATGTCAGGCCCTGGAACAGTGGGAAGCCCGGATTTTACGCCAAACGCGGGCCCCGCCCCACCCCGATCCTGGCCGCATACATCACCCGGACGCGCCTCTTGACCGGAATGTGACTTGTGCGCTCGGGTCGTCTTTCCGAATGCGCCCGGTACGGCACCCAGATGACGACCCGGGTCGACTTTTTCGCTAAAAAGGCAAAAAAATCAGGCCCTTAACTTTTTGGGGTGGGGTACAATCCCCGGCTCGTCGCCGCAGTCCGCGCAGGCCCTGCCAGGCTCGCAACGCCGGTCGACAAGTGTTTCCCAAATCGATTCATTTTTCGATGGTTGGGTTGTTCACTGCTTTCACCTGTTATCTGGGAGTGGGGATAATGTCCAATCTCAGCACCGCGCTCAAACTGGCGCCGGCTGATACGCAACTGCCCGTGGATGTCTATTTCGACGAGGCGTTGCATCAACAAGAACTAGAACTGCTGTTCAGGAATGGCCCGGGCTATGTCGGCCACGAACTGATGGTCCCCGAGGTAGGCGACTACCACACGCTCAAGGCGGAGGACGAGGGCCGCATGCTGGTCCGCAATGCGGCTGGCGTGGAGCTGATGTCCAACGTCTGCCGCCATCGCCAGGCCATCATGCTCAACGGCAAGGGCAACTCGAAGAACATCGTCTGCCCGCTGCACCGCTGGACCTACGACCTGAAGGGCGAACTGCTCGGCGCGCCACATTTCGACCGGCAGCCCTGCCTTCACCTGAAGCGCTCGCCGCTGCAGAACTGGAACGGCCTGCTGTTCGACGGCAAGCGCGACGTGCGCGCCGACCTGGCCAGGCTGGGCGTGGCCGAGGACCTGAACTTCGAAGGCTACATGCTCGACCACGTCGAGGTCCACGAGTGCAACTACAACTGGAAGACCTTCATCGAGGTCTATCTGGAGGACTACCACGTCGTGCCGTTCCACCCGGGACTGGGCAGCTTCGTCTCGTGCGACGACCTGAAGTGGGAGTTCGGCGAGTGGCACAGCGTGCAGACCGTGGGCTTGCACGCCGGCCTGAAGCGGCCCGGCAGCATGACGTACCAGAAGTGGCACGACGAGGTCCTGCGCTTCAACAACGGCGTGCTGCCCAAGCACGGCGCGATCTGGCTGACGTACTACCCCAACATCATGGTGGAGTGGTACCCCAATGTGCTGGTGGTCTCCACGCTGCACCCGATGGGGCCGCGCAAGACCCGCAACGTGGTCGAGTTCTACTATCCCGAGGAAATCACGCTGTTCGAGCGCGAGTTCGTCGAGGCCGAGCGCGCCGCCTACATGGAAACCTGCATCGAGGACGACGAGATCGCCGAACGCATGGATGCCGGCCGCCTGGCGTTGCTCAGGCGCGGCACCAGCGAGGTCGGTCCGTACCAGTCGCCGATGGAAGACGGCATGCAGCACTTCCATGAATGGTACCGGCGCGCCATGGCCTATCAGGGCTGAGGGGCATCGAACCGCGGGCGATTACCGCACAAGGCCAGCAAGAACGGACCGCCCAGGCGGTCCGTTTTGCGTTGGCGGCGCCACAACGCACGCTACAATGGCTGCCCGGTGGGGCTGTACTGCCTCACCGCCCCGATTCGCGACGCGGGGCCGCCGCACCATGAAGCCCCGCTCGCGCGCCATTCGATCCGCCTCCTCCTCCCCTTGCCATGCAATCGCTCTGGATGTTGTTTGCCGCCTTCTCGTTCTCGTTGATGGGGGTGGGCGTCAAGCTGGCATCCGAGTTCTACACCACGGGCGAAATCGTCTTCTATCGCAGCGTGATCGGCGCCGGCATCATGTGGGCGCTGATGGCCTCGCAGGGCGTCTCGGTGCGCACGCCGCACATGCTTACGCACGTCAAGCGCAGCGTGTTTGGCGTGACCGCGCTGCTGCTGTGGTTCACGTCGATCACCCTGCTACCGCTGGCCACGGCCATGACGCTGAACTACATGTCGCCGGTGTGGATCGCGCTGATCCTGGGTGCCAGTGCCGCGCTCGCGGGCACGGCGGGCAACGCCGACAAGAAGCTGATCGTGGCCATCCTGATGTCGTTCGCCGGGGTCCTGTTCCTGCTGCAGCCCTCGGTGGGCAAAGACCAGCTCACGGGCGGCCTGGTCGGCCTGATTTCCGGCATGTTCACCGCGCTGGCCTATGTCGAGGTCCGGCAGCTCGGACAGCTTGGCGAGCCCGAGCACCGCATCGTCTTCTACTTCTCGGCCGTGGGCCTGGCAGTCGGCCTGGTCTGGATGCTGTATTCCGGGCCCAGCGCGCACACCTGGCACGGCGCGGCCCTGCTGGTCGCCATCGGCATCCTGGCCACGCTCGGCCAGACCGCCATGACGCGCGCCTACAAGCGCGGCAATACGCTGCTGACCGCCAACCTGCAGTACGCCGGCATCGTGTTCTCGAGCATTTGGGGCATGCTGATCTGGTCGGACCGGCTCAACTGGATCTCGTGGCTGGGCATGGGGCTGATCGTCGCCAGCGGCATCGCCACCACGCTGGCCCGCGCGCGCCAGGATTCCGGACACAAGCCGACGCCGGACACCCCGGTCAAATCGCCCGAGGCGGAAGTACATCCGGAGGTGTAGCATTTTCCCGAACACCGATCGCTCAGGAGCCCCATGCCAAACCCGCTGATCTCCGTCGCCGCGCTGCAGGCCCTGCAGGCCACGCCCGCGCGCCACGTCGTCGTCATCGATTGCAGCTTTGACCTGGCCAACCCAGCCGCCGGCCGCGAAGCCTACCACCAGGGCCATCTGCCCGGCGCGTTCTACCTGCATCTCGACAATGAACTGTCGGGACCGAAGACCGGCAGCAACGGCCGCCATCCCCTGCCCGACCCCGATACCTTCACGGCCCGCCTGCGCGCGCTCGGCGTGAACCGCGACACCGAAGTCGTCGCCTACGACGCACAGGGCGGCATGTACGCCGCCCGGCTGTGGTGGATGCTGCGCTGGATCGGCCACGCCGCCGTGACCGTGCTCGATGGTGGCAAGCTCGCGTGGGTCAAGGCAGGACTGCCGCTGGAACATGGCGCGACGCCCGAACCCGAGACACCGGGCAATCTGGCGCGCGGTGAGCCGCTGGTCGCAATCGTGGACGCCGCCGCGCTGCTCGAAAACCTGGACCAGCCAACGCGGCTGGTCGTGGATGCGCGTGCGCCGGACCGCTTCCGCGGCGAGAACGAGACGCTCGACCCCGTTGGCGGACATATCCCCGGCGCAGCGAACCGCTTCTTCAAGGACAACCTGACAGCGGAAGGCCAGTTCAAGCCGGCGGCCGAACTGCGCGCCGAGTTTGCGGCAGTGCTGGGCCAGTATGCGGCGACAAACGCCGTGATGCAATGTGGCTCCGGCGTCACCGCGTGCCACAACCTGCTCGCGCTGGAAGTTGCAGGCCTGGAAGGCGCCGCACTGTATCCGGGCTCCTGGAGCGAATGGTGCGCCGATCCGGCCCGCCCCGTTGCAAGGGGCGTCGCGGGTTGAGCCTGCCCTGAACGCTCAGTCGGCGGCCACCGCCGGCGCGGCGTAGCCGTGGACGCCACGGGCATGGTGCTCGTGGACACCATTCGTGATGAAGACGATCGCCGTGATGCCGGCGGCCACCAGCACCACCTGGATGGCCGACTCGCGCCAGCGCGGCTTGCGCTGCATCTGCGGCATCAGGTCGCTGACGGCGATGTACAGGAAACTGCTCGACGCGATCACCAGCACATACGGGATCCAGCCGCTCATCTGATCGAGCAGGAAGTAGCCCACCAGCCCGCCAGCCACGGCCGCGACGCTCGACAGCAGGTTGAAGGCGAACGCGCGCGACTTCGAGAACCCCGCGTTGAGCAGCACGATGAAGTCCCCGACTTCCTGCGGGATTTCGTGCGCCGCAATTGCCAGCGCCGTGACGAGGCCAATATGCGGGTCGGCCAGGAAGGCCGCCGCGATCACGATGCCGTCGGCAAAGTTGTGGAAGGTGTCGCCGACCAGGATGGTCAGGCCGCTGCGGCCGGCCTCCTCGCGGTCGTGCCCGTGGTGATGGTGGTGCCCGTCGCCCTCATGGTGGTGCGAATGGCGCAGCAGCGAGATCTTTTCCAGCAGGAAGAAGCCCAGCAGGCCCGCCAGCAGCGTGCCGAACAGTGCCCGAGGATCGGCGCCGGATTCGAATGCCTCCGGCAGCGAGTGAAGCAAGGCCGTCGCCAGCAGCACGCCGACCGAGAAGCTGACCATGCGCTCGACCACGCGCGAGGCCATTGTCAGCGACAGCAGCGCCGCGCCGAAAATGCTGCCCACGCCGGAAATGGTGGCGGCGAGCAGGATATACAGAAGGGTCGAGTGGATGATGGGCTCCCGGGGCGGCCGTGCCGCATCCGCCCGGCGCTAGGCGGATGGCAAACGCAACAATGTTGCAACAACTGGAAGGCCGCATTGTACGTATTCCGGCGCCGATTTTGCAATCCTTGGCCGGCCCGGGCGCGCCGGACCTGATCAGGCGACGCCGTGCTGGCGCAACCAGTCCAGGCACTTCGCCCAGCCGTCCTTGGCATCCGCCTCGCGGTAGCTGGGCCGGTAATCGGCATTGAAGGCGTGGCCGGACTCCGGGTAGACGATGATTTTCGACGCCCTGGCATCCGGATCGGGCGACGCAGCCAGCGCTGCCCTCATCGTCTCCACCTGGTCCTGCGTGATGCCGGTGTCCTTGCCGCCGTACAGGCCGAGTACCGGCGCGTCGAGCGCGGCCACCAGGTCCAGCGGGTTCTTCGGCTTCAGCGGCGTGGGCTGGCCGGTCAGTTGCCCGTACCAGGCCACGGCGGCCTTGAGCTTCTCATTGTGCGTGGCGTACAGCCACGTGATGCGGCCGCCCCAGCAGAAGCCCGTGATGGCGAGCCGCGACAGGTCGCCGCCGTTGGCGCCGGCCCAGGCCGTGGCGGCGTCCAGGTCGCCCATGACCTGCGCGTCCGGCACTCTGGAAATCAGGTTGGCCTGCAGTTCCTGGATGGTGCCGAAGCTCTGCGGGTCGCCCTGGCGCGCAAACAGTTCCGGCGCAATGGCCAGGTAGCCGAGCTTGGCGAAGCGGCGGCAGACGTCGGCGATATGCTCATGCACGCCGAAGATTTCGCTGACCACCAGCACCACCGGCAGCTTCGTCTTGCCCTCGGGCTGGGCGCGGTAGGCGGGCATGCTGAAACCGCCCGAAGGAATCGTCACTTCGCCGGCGGTCAGGCCCGCGAAGTCGGTCTTGATCGCCTGTGCCATCGCCGGCAGCGCGGCCGCCGCGAACGCGGAGCCCAGCGCAGTCTTGACGAAGCCGCGGCGATTGAACGCCTGTCCGGGTACCAGGCTCTCCACTTCGGGTTTCAGCATGCATGTCTCCAGGATCGTTGCGGGTTGGGCGCCCGTCAGGGGAGGCCCCGCGGGACGCCAACCGCCGATTCTAAGCAAACATGCCGTCACGTGCAGCCGCCCTCACGCGGGGGCCGCTCAGTGGAGCTTCAGTGGAGCCTCAGTGGAGCTTCACGCGCGGACTGGTCTTGCTGCGCAGCCAGTGGGTCACCGTATCCAGCCCCATGCCGACCGCGCCATGCAGCGCCAGCACGTGCATGCGGTAGAGCGAGGTGTACATGAAGCGCGCCATCAGTCCCTCGATAAACATCGAGCCGCCGATCAGCCCGCCCATCAGGCTGCCGACCGCGCTGAAATGCCCGAGCGACACCAGCGAGCCGAAATCCTTGAAGGCGAATTCCGGCAGCGGCTTGCCGGCCAGCCGCGCGCGCAGCGCCTCGAACAGGAAGGTGGCCTGCTGGTGCGCGGCCTGGGCGCGCGGCGGCACCGCGGTCTGCTTTTCGGGCCACGGGCAGCTCGCGCAATCGCCGAATGCGAAGATGTCTGGATCGCCTTCGCTCTGCAACGTCGGGCGCACCAGGATCTGGCCCTGCCGGCTGACGGGCAGGCCCAGCGCGGCCAGTACCGGCGGCGCGGTGATGCCCGCCGCCCACACGGTCAGGTCGGCGTCGATGCGCTTGCCGCTCGCGGTCAGGACCGC
The DNA here is from genome assembly GCF_057798915.1 of Cupriavidus sp. 22TCCZM01-5. Taxonomy (NCBI): domain Bacteria; kingdom Pseudomonadati; phylum Pseudomonadota; class Betaproteobacteria; order Burkholderiales; family Burkholderiaceae; genus Cupriavidus; species Cupriavidus sp. 22TCCZM01-5. The sequence goes on along the minus strand of NZ_JBYOJR010000049.1, from coordinate 19,748 downwards.
CTCCGTCGTCACCTCGGTCACACGCTCACTGGTGAAGACGTCGACGTCGAGCTTGCGCAGCAGCTTGGTGGTCTCGGCCGAAACCCGTTCGGACAGCGCCGGCAGGATGCGCGGCCCAGCCTCGATCACATGGATGCGCACATCGCGGCGCGGATCGAGCTGGTGCAGGCCGTAGGCATTGAGCACGTGCGCGGTATTGCGCAGCTCGGCCGAAAGCTCGACGCCGGTCGCGCCGGCGCCGATGATGGCCACGTCCACGCGCGACCGGCCGTCGTCACCGACGCGCCCGCGCCCATTCTGCGCGCGCACGCAGGCCGCGATCAGCCGGCGGCGGAAGCGCTCGGCCTGCGCGACGGTATCGAGCGCGATCGCATGCTCGGCCGCGCCTGGCACGCCAAAGAAGTGCGTCACGCAGCCAATCGCCAGCACCAACGTGTCGTACGCCAGTTCCCGCGCCGGCAGCAGTTCCGCGCCGTCCTGGTCCAGGCACGAGGCGAGCGAGATCGTCTTGCGCGTGCGATCGATACCGGTCAGCTCGCCCTGCTGGAACTCGAAGTGGTGCCAGCGCGCCTGCGCCGCATATTCGAGCTGGTGTGTGTTGGGATCCATGCTGCCCGCGGCAACTTCATGCAGCAGCGGTTTCCAGATATGCGTGGGCAAGCGGTCCACGAGCACCACTTCGGCAACGCCCTTCTTGCCGAGCTTGTCGCCCAGCCGCGTCACCAGCTCCAGTCCACCTGCCCCGCCCCCTACCACAATAATGCGATGCGCCCTGCCGTCTGCTCCTGTTGTCATGGTCTACCCGATGCTTTTATTGCTGAGAAACGCTGGCCATTTGGCATTTGCCCCCAGTCTGCTGCATTGCAGCAGAACAGGCAAGACGGCATTTACCGATTCAGCAGTCGCTTCATTCGATACATCGGGTGTCGTATTTCCACGGCTTCAAGGGCATGCAAATGAATACGGCCGGGTACTCCCGGCCGTATCTCTATTGCGTGCGCAACGCGGTCTCAGTGCGCGCTCAGTGCGCTTCTTCCCAGTTCGCGCCGGTGCCGACTTCCGCAACCAGCGGCACACGCAACTGCGCCACCGAACACATCAGTTCGGGCAGCCTGACCTTGACCACTTCCAGTTCGTCCTGCGGCACTTCGAGCACCAGTTCATCATGCACCTGCATGATCTGGCGCGTCTGCAACCGGTCGCGTTCCAGCCAGCCCTGCACCGCGATCATCGACAACTTGATCAGGTCTGCCGCGGTGCCCTGCATGGGCGCGTTGATGGCCGCGCGCTCGGCCGCCTGGCGGCGCGGGCCGCTGCCGCCGTTGATGTCCGGCAGCCACAGGCGCCGGCCGAACACGGTCTCGACGTAGCCCTGTTCGCGCGCGGTCTGGCGCGTGTCCTCCATATACTGCGCGACGCCCGGGTAGCGCATGAAGTAGCGGTCGATATAGTGCTTGGCCGCCTCGCGCTCGATGCCAAGGTTGCTGGCCAGCCCGAACGCGCTCATGCCGTAGATCAGGCCGAAGTTGATCACCTTGGCATAGCGGCGCTGCTCGCTGCTGACGGCCTCGCGCTCCACGCCGAAGATCTCCGCCGCGGTGGCGCGGTGGATGTCCTCGCCATTGGCAAACGCGCGCAGCAGGTTCTCGTCGCCCGAGATATGGGCCATGATGCGCAGCTCGATCTGCGAGTAGTCGGCCGACACGATCACGCTGCCCGGCGGCGCGATGAACGCTTCGCGGATGCGCCGCCCTTCCTCCGTGCGCACGGGGATGTTCTGCAGGTTCGGGTCCGTCGACGCCAGCCGGCCTGTCACCGCTGTGGCCTGTCCGTAGCTGGTATGCACGCGGCCGGTGTGCGGGTTGACCATCTTCGGCAGCTTGTCCGTGTAGGTGGACTTGAGCTTGGCCAGGCCGCGGTAGTCGAGCAGCAGCTTGGGCAGCGGATAGTCCTCGGCCAGCTTCTGCAGCACCTCTTCGTCGGTCGACGGCGCGCCGCTCGCGGTCTTCTTGACCACCGGCAGCTTCATCTGGTTGAACAGGATCTCGCCGATCTGCTTGGGCGAGCCCAGGTTGAACGGCTGCCCCGCCGCGTCGTACGCGGCCTGCTCGAGCGCGAGCATGCGCTGGCCCAGGTCGGCGCTCTGCGCAGCGAGCCGCTCGGCATCGATCAGCACGCCGTTGCGTTCGATCTTCTGCAGCACCACCGACACCGGGATCTCGATCTCGTCGTACACGTGGCGCAGGCCCGGCGCGGCCTGCACCTCGGGGAACATCTTGCGGTGCAGGCGCAGCGTCACGTCGGCGTCCTCGGCCGCGTACTCGGTCGCGCGCGCGAGGTCGATCTGGTCGAAGCCGATCTGGCTCGCGCCCTTGCCGCAGACCTCCTCGTAGGTGATGGTCTTCAGGTTCAGCAGGCGCTCGGCCAGGCTGTCCATGCCGTGGTTGCGGTGCGAAGCCAGCACGTAGCTCTCGAGCATGGTGTCCTGCGCGATGCCGCGCAAGGTCACGCCGTGGTTGGCAAATACGTGCATGTCGTACTTGATGTTCTGGCCGAGCTTGGGCTTGCTCTCGTCCTCGAGCCACGCACGCATGCGCGCCAGCACCGCATCGCGCGAAAGCTGGCCGTGATTGTCCATCCCGGCGACATCCGGGCCGCGGTGTCCCACCGGGATATAGCAGGCCTCGCCCGGCTCCACGGACAGCGAGATGCCGACCAGTTGCGCCCGCATCGGATCGAGCGAGGTGGTCTCGGTGTCGATCGCCGTCAGCGGCGCGCTTTCGATGCGCTGCATCCACGCTTCGAAGCCGGCGTCGGTGATCACCATCTCGTAGCGGATCTCGCTCGGCGCGGTATCGTCCTGCGCCTGTGCCACTTCAGTGGCCGACGCCGAAGGCGTGGCCGGCGCATCGAACAGGCCGCCCTGCGCGGGCGCGGCTGCGGCACGGGCGCGTGCCTGCGCGCGCGCATCGGGCAGGCTTTCGCCGGTCAGCTCGCGCAGCCAGGTCTTGAAGCCATAGCGCGAGAAGAAGGCCACCAGCTTCTCCTTGTCCTCGCCGACTTCCCTGAGCGCATGGAAGTCCGCCACGGCATCGGCGAGGTCGCAGTCGGTCTTGACCGTGACCAGCTCGCGCGCCTTCGGCAGCCAGTCGAGCGTATTGCGCAGGTTCTCGCCAACCACGCCCTTGATGCCGTCGGCGTTGGCCATGATGGCGTCAAGCGTGCCATGTTCGGTCAGCCATTTCACCGCGGTCTTGGGTCCCACCTTGGGCACGCCGGGCACGTTGTCGACCGCGTCGCCGATCAGCGACAGATAGTCGACGATGCGCTCGGGCGGCACGCCGAACTTGTTGTTCACGCCGGGCGGGTCGAGCACTTCGCCGCTCATGGTATTGACCAGCGTGACGTGGTCATTGACGAGCTGCGCGAGGTCCTTGTCGCCGGTGGACACCACCGTGCGCACGCCCTGCTCGCCGGCCTGCCTGGCCAGGGTGCCGATCACGTCGTCGGCCTCGACGCCTTCCACCACGACGATGGGCCAGCCCAGCGCACGCACGGCTTCATGGATCGGCTCGATCTGGCGCGCCAGGTCTTCCGGCATCGACGGACGGTGCTCCTTGTACGCCGGATACAGTTCGTCGCGGAAGGTCTTGCCCTTGGCGTCGAACACGCAGGCGCTATACTCTGCCGGGTAATCGTTGCGCAGCTTGCGCAGCATGTTGATCATGCCGTAGATTGCCCCTGTGGGCAGACCCTCACCATTCCTCAGGTCCGGCAGCGCGTGATAAGCGCGATACAAATAGCTCGATCCATCGACGAGCAAGAGTGTTTTTGGACTATCCGACATTCCCATGGACTCTAAATTGACTGGTGCTGCAGCAGGCGGTGCTTCGACCGCCCCCCTTGCCGACCCGGATGTTTCCGATATCTCCGGCGATACCGTACAACCCCCGCCGGAAGCTGCTTCCGAACACGCGGCTGCGGTCGCCCGCGCGGCCGATGCCGCCGCCGCTGGCAACCCCGCGCAGCCGGCCGCGGATGGCGCCGCGTCGCGTGCCAATCCGCGCAAGATGATTCCCAGCCTGCGTGCGCTGGCCGACGAAGACCGCGCAACCGCGAAGAAGGCGCGCGCCTCGTGGCAAATGTTCACGATTATGGCAGAGTTCATCGAGGCCACCGAGTACCTGTCGGAGATCCGGCCGGCGGTCTCGATCTACGGCAGCGCGCGCCTGCGCGAGGACTCGCCTTACTACCAGCGCACCATCGAAATCGCGCGGCTGTTCTCGGATGCCGGCTTTGCGGTGATCTCCGGCGGCGGCCCCGGCATCATGGAAGCGGCCAACAAGGGCGCGCACGCCGGCAAGTCGGCCAGCGTCGGCCTGAATATCGAACTGCCGCACGAACAGCAGGGCAATCCGTACCAGGACATTGCCATGCGGTTCCGCCATTTCTTCACGCGCAAGGTCACCTTCGTCAAGAACTCCGATGCCTTCATCGTCATGCCGGGCGGTTTCGGCACGCTCGATGAACTCGCCGAGGTGCTGACGCTGGTACAGACCGGCAAGTCCCGTTCCGTGCCCGTGGTGATGTTCGGCAGCCGCTTCTGGAAGGGCCTGCTGGACTGGTTCCGCTTCACGCTGCTGCCGATGGGCCTGATTGCCGAGCACGACCTCGACCTGATGAAGATCGTCGACGAGCCGCATGAAGTGCTGGAAGCGGTCTATGAGTACTACGAGCAGCGCGGCGGCGACAAGCCGATTCCGCCCAAGGAAGAAATGTTCTACCTGTAAGACTAAACCGGGCGCAAGGGAGGCCGGCGTCACTGGCGCATAGGCCCCCGTTGCGGCGTTGCCGGGGTGCCCCACAGGCCACGGCAGCGGCCCGTTCACGGCAGGAATTGCTAGAATAGGAGCTATCAGCTTGCCAATCCCGGCGCCGCCGGGAAGCAGCCAACGCCGAGCCAACGCCCGAGCCAACGCCGCATTCCGCCGCACAGCGTGCCGTATCGACCGCTTTGCGACACAGGAGCCCCCTGATGAACTCCCCCTCACTCCGGTCCGCCGAGCCTGCAAGCACAGCGGCAGCCACCTCCCGGACACCGCGCCTGGCCCTGGCCGCCGCGGTGCTGGCGCTGGTGTTGCCCGGCGTAGCCCTGGCGCAGCCCGCCGAGGAAAGCAACGCCCTGACGCAGCAGGAACTGAACCGGATCAACAGCCAGCCGATCGCGCCGGCCGCCCAGACGCAGATCAACCAGCCGCGCCAGCCGAGCTTCCAGCTCAACGAGCGCGATGGCACGCAGGTGCGCGAATACCGCGACAAGGGCCGCGCCACCGATATCCAGGTCAAGTCCGGGTTCGGCACCAAGTACCAGATGAGCAAGCCGGAGGACAGCTCGCCCAAGATCCGCGAGCATGACGTCAATCGCGTGCCTTCGGTCAATCTGACGTTCTGATTCCGACTACCCACGGCCCGGGCGAACCTGGGCCGCGCCGGTCCTCCGGCAGTCTTGCCGCGGCGGCGGCACCTGTGTGCCGCCGCTTTCCGTTTCGCATCACACGACAAGTATGGCCGTATTCACCACGGTCTCGCAGGACGAGATCGCCCGCTGGCTGCTTGACTACGACCTTGGCGAAGTCCGCGCATTGCGCGGCATCGCCTCCGGCATCGAGAACAGCAACTTCTTTCTGACCACGGAGCAGGATGGCCGCACGCACGAGTACGTGCTGACCATCTTCGAGCGGCTCACGTTCGACCAGCTGCCCTATTACCTGCACCTGATGGCGCACCTGGCCGCGCGCGGCATCACCGTGCCCGCGCCGATCCCGGCGCGCGACGGCGAGATCCTGCGCGCGCTCAAGGGCAAGCCCGCGACCATCGTCACGCGCCTGCCGGGCGCGTCCCAGCTCAAGCCTGATGCCGAGCACTGCGCGCAGGTCGGCGACATGCTCGCGCGCATGCACGTGGCCGGCCAGGACTATCCGCGCAGCCAGCCCAACCTGCGCAGCCTGCCGTGGTGGCAACAGACCGAGGCGGAGATCGTGCCGTTCCTCGACGCGCAGCAACGCACGTTGCTGCAGCAGGAAATCGCGCACCAGGCGGCCTTCTTTGGCAGCGCCGACTATGCGGCCATGCAGGGCGGCCCGTGTCACTGCGACCTGTTCCGCGACAACGCGCTGTTCGAGGAAGACGGCAAGGGTCACCACCGCCTCGGCGGTTTCTTCGATTTCTATTTCGCCGGCAACGACAAGTGGCTGTTCGACCTCGCCGTGACCGTCAACGACTGGTGCATCGACCTGGCCACCGGCGAGCTGGACAATGTCCGGGCACAGGCACTGGTGCGGGCCTATCATGCGGTTCGGCCGCTCACCGCCACCGAAGCCGCGCACTGGCGCGACATGCTGCGCGCGGGCGCGCTGCGCTTCTGGGTATCGCGCCTGTGGGATTTCTACCTTCCGCGCGAAGCCGACATGCTCCAGCCGCATGACCCGACCCATTTCGAACGCATCCTGCGCCGGCGCCTTGCCATGACGGCCGACGCCGCCGCGCTCGCCTGGATCTGACTGGTATGCAACTACTGGAAGTCCCCGCCAAGGAAGGCTACGTCTGGTTCCGCCAGGGCATCTGGCTGTTCCGCAAGAATCCGCTTGCGTTCCTGATGCTGCTGTTCATCTACCTGATCGCGGCGCAACTGGCCATCGTGGTGCCGCTGATCGGCATCATCGCGCTGCTGGTGGTGACGCCCGGCCTGTCGGTCGGCATCATGACGGCCTGCCGCGAAGTCATCCAGAACAAGCGCGTGCTGCCCACCGTGCTGCTAGCCGGATTCCGCACCAACGGCAAGGAAGCCACGCGCAACCTGCTGGTGCTGGGCGGGATCTATGCCGCGCTGGTGTTCTTGCTGAGCCTGATCGCGGGCGCGCTGGTGGACATGAGCGCGCTGCTGCCGATCCTGCTGAAGGAAGAGACGCTGACGGCCGAGGCCGTGCGTCAGCTCTACTACGCACTGCTGATCGGCGCGCTGCTCTACACGCCGATCGCCATGATGTTCTGGTTCGCCCCGCTGCTCGCCGCCTGGCATGGCGTGCCCCCCGTCAAGGCGATGTTCTTCAGCTGGACCGCGTGCTGGCGCAACCGCGGAGCCTTCTTCACCTACGTGCTGCTGTTTGCCGTGCTGCTGGTGGCGATCCCGTTCTTCCTGGAAACCCTCTTCAGCGCGTTCGGCGCCGAGACCGTGCTGTCGTTCCTGGTCACGCCGTATTCGCTGCTGATGCTCGCCATCCTGTACTGCTCGTTCTATGCGACCTACCGCGGCTGCTTCAATATCGTCCCTGCGGAAGAGGCTACGCCGACCTGAGCTGCCACGACAAAGGCCGGCGCAACGCCGGCCTTATGCAATTGACAACAAGCCCCCTTGCCTCACGGCCAGGTCGTCAACACCCCGTCCTGCTGGCGCGACGCGCCAACACGCGCATCCCGGCCGATCCAGGCCGCCGACAACGCCGACACCACCCCCGCGAAAGCCACGTAGGCGCAGATCTGCCACGGCTGGCCCCCGCCGGTCTTGAGCAGCGCCGTCGCAATGATCGGCGTGATCCCCGAGGCGAAGATGCCCGAGAACTGGTAGACGAACGAGATCCCCGTGTAGCGGACCTTCGCGTCGAACAGCTCGCAGAACAGCGCCGCTTCCGGACCGTACACCGCGGCATAGAGAATGCCGAACGGCACCACGATCGACACCCACACCAGCAGCGTGCTGTGCCCGCTGTTGAGCATGAGCCAGAACGCCGGGAACGAGGAAAACGCGGTCAGCAGCGACCCCCAGAAGTACACGCGCGTGCGGCCGATGCGATCGGACAGGCTGCCGAAGAACGGGATGAACACGCACATCACGATCGCCGCCGCCATCACGCCGATCAGTGCCTGCGTGCGCGAAAGCTGCAGGGTCTGGGTCAGGTAGCCGATCGAGAACACCCCGAAGATATTGAAGAACACGCCGTCGATGTAGCGCGCGCCCATGCCCTTGAGGATGTTGCCGGGATAGCGCTGGATCATGTCGACGAACGGAATACGGGTCTCGGCGTTGCGCTGCTTGACTGCGGCGAACTCCGGCGTTTCCTTGACGTTCAGGCGGATATACATGCCGACGAACACCATCGCCGCCGAGACCAGGAAGGCCACGCGCCAGCCCCAGGCCAGGAACTGCGCATCGGTCAGCGTCAGCGACAGTAGCGCCACCACGCCCGATGCCAGGCACAGGCCGATCGACAGGCCGATCTGCGGCAGCGAGGCATAGAAGCCCTTCCGGCCCGGGGGCGCGTACTCGTAGGCCATCAGCACCGCCCCACCCCATTCGCCACCCAGGCCGATGCCCTGCAGCACGCGTAGCAGCAACAGAAGGACCGGCGCCCAGATGCCGATGCTGTCGTAAGTCGGCACCAGCCCGATCAGGAACGTCGAGACACCCATGATCATCAGCGTGATCACCAGCATGCTCTTGCGCCCGATGCGGTCACCGAAGTGGCCGAAGATCACGCCGCCGAGCGGGCGCGTGACGAAGCCAACGGCGAACGTGGTGTAGGCCAGCATGGTGGCGACCAGCGGATCGCTTGCTGGAAAGTAGAGCTTGTTGAAGACGATGCCGGCGACAACGCCGTAGAGGAAGAAGTCATACCACTCAATGGTGGCGCCGATCAATGACGCCGCCACGACCTTGCGGACGGCGCGTTCGTTGGTACCTGTCATGCTTGTCTCCTTTTGTCGTGCGGACGGCGGCTGTATGTTTGTTGTGTGCGCCGGGTGGTACTGCCAACCGGCACCCGCCAGGCAACAGGGCATGGCGGGTGCCGGAAAAAGCTATCCATACGCGAGGTGGGACATGGCCCCTGATGTGCTGCCTGTTGTCCTGTTCATGCAGCCAGCGCCACCGGCGCGATACCCGCCACGGTTGCACTGGTCCGCTCCTTCTGCGCGTCTTCCCGAATGAAGTCCGCCGCGCGTTCGGCCATCATCACGACGGGCACGTTGGTGTTGCCCGACACCAGTGTCGGCATCACCGAGCAATCAACCACGCGCAGGCCCGCCACGCCATGCACGCGCAGCCGCGCATCCACCACCGCCTGCGGATCGCTGCCCGGTCCCATCTTTGCCGTGCCTGACGGATGGAAGATCGTGGCGCCGTACTCGCGGCAGAAGTGCAGGATTTCGTCATCGGTGCGCACGTCGTCGCCGGGGCGGAACTCGCGCTTCATCAGGGCGCGCATCGGCTCGGTCTGCGCGACCTTGCGCGCGAACCTGACGGCAGCGATGGCACTGCGGCGATCCAGGTCGGTCGACAGGTAATTGGGCTGGATCGACGGCGCCTCGAACGGATCGGTCGAGCGGATGCGCACCGCGCCGCGCGACTCGGGCCGCAACTGGCACACCGAATAGGTGCAGCCCGAAAACGGATGGACGCTGCCACCCGCCATGTCCGCGGACAGGGTGGCGAAGTGGAACTGCGTATCCGGCGTGGCGCTCTCCTGCGGCAGCACGCGGCAGAACATGGCGCCCTGGTTGATGCCGACCGCCAGCGGCCCCCTGCGGCGCAGCAGCCATTCCAGCCCCATGCGCGCCTTGCCCCATAGCGAGCGCAACTGGTCGTTGGTCGTGATGGGCCGCGCCACTTCATAGATCAGCCGGATCTGCAGATGGTCCTGCAGGTTCTCGCCGACGCCCGGCAACGCGTGCACCACGGGGATGCCCATCTCTTGCAACAGCGGCGCCGGCCCGACGCCGGACAACTGCAGCAGTTGCGGCGACTGCAGCGCGCCCGCGCACAGCACCACCTCGCGCGTGGCACGCACGATGAACGGCTGGCCGTCCTTCACGTAGCGCACGCCCACGGCGCGCTTGCCTTCAAACAGGATGGCGGTGGTATGCGCGCCCGTCTCGACGCGCAGGTTCGGCCGCGAACGTGCCGGCCGCAGGTACGCCACCGCCGTCGAGCAACGCCAGCCCTTGCGCGTGGTCAGTTGGTAGTAGCCCACGCCCTCCTGGTCACCGCTGTTGAAGTCAACCTTGCGCGGTACCCCGAGCGCCTGCCCGGCGCCGATAAATGCATCCACCAGCGGATGCGGCCGGTCGATCGAGGTTGCATTGAGTGGCCCTTCGGTGCCGCGCGTCGGCCCCGCGCCACGGTCGTTATTCTCGAGCTTGCGGAAGTACGGCAGGCAGTCGTCCCAACTCCATCCCGGATTGCCCTGGGCCTCCCAGCGGTCGTAGTCCTCGCGCTGGCCGCGCACATAGATCAGTCCATTGATGGCGCTGCTGCCGCCGAGCGTGCGGCCCCGGGGCCAGTAGATGCGCCGGTCGAGCATATTGGGGTCCGGATCGGTGTAGAAGCCCCAGTTCACCTCCTTGTGGAACATGGTCTTGCCGTAGCCGATCGGGATGTGGATCCACGGATAGCTGTCGGGCGGCCCTGCCTCCAGCAGGCAGACTGTGTGCTTGCCGTCCTCGCTGAGCCGGTTGGCAAGCACGCAGCCGGCCGAGCCGGCGCCCACGACGATGTAGTCAACGCTCTGCGACATAGTCGCTGTCTCCTGGTTTCACCGGCTGGACGCGGCCAGCGGCGCTCTTATAATGAAACGTCTTGTTCCGATTTCTGGAGTTTTGACGGACAACCGCGACTGGGAAAGTGAAATCGACAGAGGGCGCCCGAAATGAAACAGAACGTGGCATTTCCGTTTCAGAAGTGCAGTGCAGCAGAGGGAGAACCCGCAGACGACGAGGCCCGCGCGCTGCGCGTGCTGGTGGTGCTGGAAAGCCTGGCGTGTGCGCAGCATCCCCAGACGCTGTCGCAGCTCACCCAGCGCCTGCGCGTACCGAAGGCCACGCTGATGCGGCTGCTCGGCGCCATGGAACGCGCCGGCTTTGTCACCCAGTTGCCGCCCGAGCGCGGCTTCGTTCCCGGCCCGCGCGCCGTGGGGCTGGCGCTGCAGACGCTCAAGAGCCCGCCGGTGCTGCGCGAGTGCCGCGCCATCCTTGGCTCCGTGGTCGCCGCGCTTGGCGAGACCTGCAACCTCACGGCACTGCATGGCGACCAGGTGCTCTATATCGAGCGGGTGGAAACCCATGAACCGCTGCGGCTGCAGCTCTCGCCTGGCGTGCATGTACCGTTGCATTGCACGGCGAGCGGGAAGCTGTTCCTGTCGGCGATGAACCGGCTGGAGCGGCAGCGGACGCTCAAGTACCTGCCTCTTACGGCCAACACACCGCGGACGATCTCCGACCCCTTGCTGCTCGAAGCCGAGCTCGAGCGCGTGCGCTCACGCGGAATTGGCGTGGATAACGAGGAGTTCGTGCGGGGGATGTGTGCGGTGGCCGTGCCAGTGCGGGAGCCGGCAGCCGCCGCCGGCGGCGACGGCTCGGGGCGTGTCGTCGCGGCGATCGCGTGCCATGCGCCTACGGCGCGCAAGCCGCTCGAGGCATTGATGCGGGCGGCACCCGTGTTGGAGAGGGCGGCCCGGGAGATGGGAAGCGTTCTATGTGAGTGATGTTGGGGGGTCTCATGCCTGGCGGGCACCGAATAACGCCCCCGCCCCCTCACTCACAAAACGTCCTCCCCATCTGCTCCGCCGCCCCTCTCAGATCCGGCACGAATTCATACAACCGCTCCATCGACATCCGCGCCAGCGGCGCCTGCACGGCAATCGCGGCGCAAGCCCGATTGCGGTTGAGCATGACCGGCACCGCCACGGCGATCATCCCCTGCAGGTTTTCCTGGTTATTGACGCCCAGCCGGCGACGGCGGGTCTCCGCGAGCTCTGAGCGCAGTACGTCGATATCCGTGATGGTGTTCGCCGACTGCGCCCGCAGCGGCAGGCTGGCAATCAGCCTCTCGCGCTGCGCGCAGGGCAGGAACGCCAGCAGCAGCTTGCCGCTGGCCGAGCAATGCAAGGGCACGCGCGACCCCGGCTGCAGGTGCATCCGCAGCGGCCATTGCGTTTCCACGCGATCGAGATAGACCACATCGTCGCCGGACAGCATGGTCAGGTTGCAGGTCTCGCCGACCTTGTCGACGAGCTGCTGCAGGATCGCGTGGCGCGCCGCCGCCGGCCCCGCCTGCATCAGCACATTGACCGCGAACTGCCGCACACGTGACGAGCACTCGTAGTACCGGCTGCCGGCGGTGCGAGACACCAGCCACGTGCTTTCGAGCTGCTTGAGCAGCCGGTGCACGGTCTGCTTCGGCAGCCCGATCTCCTGCACGATCGCCGCCAGCGACAGCGGCCCCTCTGCCGTCGACAGGATCTCGAGAATGCGGAAGGCGCGCACCGCGGCGGCGTTCGAGTGATTGCTCATGGATTCAATTTATAGGATTCCGGGACGCCCTGACGTCCCGAAAACTGCGTTCCGCAATTCGCCTCCCTGCGGCGCCCGCAAAAGCGCACAAATTGGGACGAGCTGCCCCGCCGGCTTCACTAGATTCGATCCGGGGCCAGCGCCATTCGCCGCGTAGCGAGCCACGCGACAAGCCGCGCGACCCCGACGTCCAAACCGCGGAGTCGATCCATGAGTGTGCAAATACTGCGTCACCGGCAGTCCAACAATCCCGATTTGCCCCAAGGGGCACCTTCCGGCCCCGACCAGACGGCGCAGACCGTCGCCGCGATCGTGGCGCGGGCCAGGCAGGCGCAGCGCGAGTTCGCGCGGGCCGACCAGGCCACCATCGACACAGCCGTGGCCGCGGCCGCGTGGGCCATCATGGAGCCCGCGCGCAACCGGCAGCTTGCGCAATGCGCCGTGGCCGACACCGGGCTCGGCAATGTCGAGGACAAGATCCGCAAGAACTACCGCAAGACGCTCGGGCTGTTGCGCGACCTGCACGGCCGCAAGACGGCGGGAGTGATCTCCCAGGATCCGGAGACCGGCATCACCGAGATCGCGCGTCCCGTAGGCGTGGTGGCGGCGATCACGCCTTCCACCAACCCGGCGGCGACGCCGGCCAACAAGATCCTCAACGCGCTCAAGTGCGGCAACAGCGTGATCGTCGCGCCATCGCCGAAGGGCCAGGGCACGTGCGAGCTGCTGCTGTCGTTCATCCACGCCGAGTTCGCGCGCGCCGGCCTGCCCGCCGACCTCGTGCAGATGCTGCCCACGCCGGTCTCGAAGGCGGCCACGGCGGAACTGATGCGGCAGGCCGACCTGGTGGTCGCCACGGGCTCGCAGGCCAATGTGCGCATGGCCTACACCAGCGGTACGCCGGCGTTCGGCGTCGGCGCCGGCAACGTGGCGTCGATCATCGACAGCAGCGCGGCGCTGGACGACGCCGCCGCGAAGATCGTGCGCTCCAAGACCTTCGACAACGCCACGAGCTGTTCCTCGGAGAACAGCCTGGTCGTGCTCGACGCCGTCTACAAACCCATGCTCAAGGCGCTGGCCGCGGTGGGCGGCGTGCTGCTCACGTCGACGGAGAAGGCGCGGCTGCAGGCGCTGATGTGGCAAGACGGCAAGCTGGCCGGACAGGCCACCGGCCAGAGCGCACGGCGCATTGCCGAGCTTGCCGGGCTCGAACGCGTGCGCGACCAGCAACCGACCATGCTGCTGGTCGAGGAAACCGGCGTGGGCGGCGACTTCCCGTTTTCCGGCGAAAAGCTCTCGCCGGTGCTGACGCTGTACCGCGCCGCCGATCTTCCGGCTGCGGTCGAATGCGTGTCGCGCCTCTATGACTACATGGGCGCCGGCCACTCCGTCAGTCTGCATACGGCCAACCCGCGCCAGGCGCTCCAGCTCGGCATGGAACTGCCCGTGGCGCGCGTGATCGTCAACCAGGCGCACTGCTTCGCCACGGGCGGGAATTTCGACAACGGCCTGCCGTTCTCGCTGTCGATGGGTTGCGGCACGTGGGGCGGCAACAACTTCTCCGACAACCTCGGCTGGCGCCAGTACCTGAACATCACGCGCATTGCGGTGCCCATCGCCGAGTGCGTGCCCGATGAAGCCGAACTGCTCGGCGACTACTTTGCGAGGGTCGGCAAATGAATGCGCGCGTGGAACCCCAAGCCTTCGAGAGCCTGGCCACGCTGATGGCCGCGCGCGCCGCGCAATGGCCCGACCGGCCCTATCTGCTGGCGCCCGACAGCGGCCATGCACTCACGTTCGGCGCGCTCGCCACCGACGCTGACATACTTGGCGAACGCTATGCGGCTGCGGGCCTGGAAAGCGGACAGACGGTGTCGGTCTACCTGCCCAACGGCGAACAGACCGCGCGCCTGCTGCTCGGCACCATGGCGTGCGGGCTCGTCGTCAATCCGATCAACCTGCTGTGCCAGCCGGCGCAGCTGCGCTACATCCTGTCGCATTCGGACACGCGGCTCGTCTTCACGTGGCCAGGCGGCGAGGCCGCGATCCGCGAGGCATTGCGCGAAGGCGGCCTCGATGTGCCGGTGGTGGTCACCGGCCCCGATGCCACGGACCTCCCGGCGCTGCCCGCCGTGAGAAAGCATGCATGCGCACTGCCGCCCCCGGAGCCGCATGCACCCGCGCTGCTGATGTACACCTCGGGCACGACAGGCACGCCCAAGGGCGTACTGCTCACGCACCACAACCTGGCCACCAACGGCGCCAACGTTAGCCGCGAGCATGCGCTTGGCCCGGGCGACCGGGTGCTGGCCACGCTGCCGCTCTATCACATCAACGGTCTCGTCGTGACCGCGATCGCGCCACTGGTCCACGGCGGATCGGTCGTGATGCCGACGCGTTTCTCGGCAAGCTCGTTCTGGAGCGACATCACGCGCCACGGCTGCACCTGGCTCAACGTGGTGCCGACCATCATCGCCTACCTGCTCAATGATCCGGACGGCAAGGCGCCGCAAGGCGTCCGCTTCTGCCGCTCGGCGTCGGCCGCGCTGCCGCCCGAGCACCACCGTGCATTCGAGGATCGCTTCGGCATCGGCGTGATCGAGACCATGGGCATGACCGAGACCGCCGCGCCCGCCTTCAGCAATCCACTGGATCCGGAACAACGGCGCATTGGCAGCATCGGCCGGCCCTCCGGAACGCGTGCGCGCGTGCTCGCGCGTGACGGCACGCCACTGCCCGACGGGCAGATCGGCGAGATCGTGCTGCAGGGCGAGAACGTGATGGCGGGCTACTACAAGGCGCCCGAGATCACGCGCGACGCCTTTACGCACGACGGCTGGCTGCGCACGGGCGATCTCGGCTACCGCGATGTCGACGGCTACTTCTACATCACCGGGCGCGCCAAGGAACTGATCATCAAGGGCGGCGAAAACATCGCCCCGCGCGAGATCGACGAGGCGCTGCTGCGGCACCCCGCGGTGCTTGAAGCGGCAGCGGTCGGCGTGCCCGACCCGGCCTATGGGCAGGAGATCGTCGCCTTCGTCGTCATGCGAGATGCCGCTCCCTGCGATGACGCGTCACTGCGCGCGCACTGCCTGCGCGAACTGGGCCGCTACAAGACGCCGAAGGAGTTCCGCTTCATTGCCGAGCTGCCGCGCGGCCCGTCAGGAAAAGTGCAGCGGCTCAAGCTGCTCGACCCCGCCTGAACGCCTGGATTCCCGATTCCCCGGGACAGCCGCGTTGCGGCCTACCGGTCCGCAACCATCGCCAAGGAGACCATCGACCGCCCTCGCACCGGAACAGGAGACAAGACTTATCCGGTAACCCGACAGACAGCAGATTGCTCAAGGACGGGGCAGCACGGCTGACGCCGTGCCCTGGCCGGCCGCATGCGCATGGCGATGGACCATGCGCCGGGCGGCCGCCCCGTCAACGCCACGCGCGCCAGCCGCGCACAGGAGGTGGTATGAAGCAACGCATCAAGACCCGGCATATGATCCTCGGCGTCATGTGCCTGATGTATTTCATCGCCTATATCGACCGCGTCAACATTTCGGTCGCCGCCCCGCTGATCCGCGAAGAGATGGGATTGACGTCTTCGCAGCTCGGCCTGGTGTTCTCCGCCTTTGCTTATCCGTATGCCGCCATGCAGATCCTCGGCGGCTGGCTCTCCGACAAGTTCGGGCCCAAGAAAGTGCTGATCGTGCTGTCCCTGATCTGGGGCGTGGCCACCGTGCTGACCGGCTTCGCCGGCAGCGTGATGATGCTGGTGGTGCTGCGCTTCGTGCTGGGCATCGGCGAAGGCGGCGCATTCCCGACTGCGACGCGCGCGTTCACGTACTGGATGCCGGTAGCCGAGCGTGGCTTCGCGCAGGGCATCACGCACAGCTTTGCACGGCTCGGCGGCGCGATCACGCCGCCGATCGTGCTGGCCATCGTGGCCACCGCCGGCTGGCGCGAGGCGTTTATCGTACTCGGCGCGGTCAGCCTCGGCTGGACCCTGCTCTACGCCGGCGTGTTCAAGGACTCACCTGACGAGCACAGGCGCGTGACGCCGCAGGAGCTGCAGGAGATCGGCTACCGGCGCGGCGAATGCCAGCGTTCGGCCAAGGCGGCCACGCCGTGGCGGCGCCTGTTCCGGCGCATGTGGCTGGTGACGTTCGTGGACTTCTGCTACGGCTGGTCGCTGTGGGTCTACCTGACCTGGCTGCCGTCATACCTGAAGGAAGCGCGCGGCTTCGACCTGAAGCAGCTCGCACTGTTCACGGCGCTGCCGCTGATGGCGGGCGTGGTCGGCGACACGCTCGGCGGCGTGCTGTCGGACCGCATCTACAAGCGCACCGGCAACCTGCGCCTGGCGCGCGGCGCGATCCTGTTCGCGGGCCTGGCCGGCTCGCTGATGTTCATCGTGCCGATGACCTACACGGCCGACGCCGTGAACGCGGTGATCCTGCTGTCGCTGTCGTTCTTCTTCCTGGAGCTGACCAACGCCGTGCTGTGGAGCCTGCCGCTCGACATTGCCGGCAAGTACGCCGGCACCGCGGGCGGCATGATGAACACGGGCTTCGGGCTGGCCGGCATGATCTCGCCGGTGGTGTTCGGCTACCTGATCGAGGCCACAGGCAGCTACAACCTGCCCTTCATGATCTCGGCGGCGTTGCTAGGCGTGGGCGCGGTGGCTTCGCTGTTCATCAACCCGCTGAAAACCGTGGACACGCCCGAGGAAAAGACCGCCGAAGTCCGGCCGGCCTTCCCCTGATGCGTCACGCGAAGTCGGACCCGCTCAGTTGATCGGATCGAGCTTCGCCACTGCCAGCGCCAGCCACTTGGCGCCGTGGCGCTTGAACTCGATCTGGGCGCGGGCATCCGCGCCCTCTCCTTCCAGCGCCTTGATCACGCCTTCACCGAACTTGTTGTGGAACACCTGCTGGCCGACGCGGAAACCCGTGCCGGCTTCGCGCTTGGCATCGGCATAGCCGTTGCCGGTGTCCATGCCGCCGGTAGGCTTGTTGCCGGAATACGGGACATCCTCCGGCTTGCGGAACCAGTCGCGGCCCCACGCGCTGTCGCGCTCCTGCCGGCGGACGCCGCCGTAGCTCTGCTGCTGCGGCGTGAGCCATTTCAGCGCTTCCTCGGGCAGTTCCTCGAAGAAGCGCGAGCGCACGTGGTAGCGCATCTGGCCATGCAGCACGCGGCTTTGCGCAAAGGACAGGTAGAGCCGCTCGCGCGCACGCGTGATCGCCACGTACATCAGGCGGCGCTCTTCCTCGAGCCCGTCCAGTTCCATGGCGCTGTTCTCGTGCGGGAACAGCCCCTCTTCCAGCCCGGTGATGAACACCACGTTGAACTCCAGGCCCTTGGCAGCGTGCACGGTCATCATCTGCACCGCGTCCTGGCCGGCCTGGGCCTGATTGTCGCCGGCCTCCAGCGAGGCGTGCGTGAGGAACGCCACCAGCGGCGTCATCACCACCGGCAGCGCTTCCGGGTCCAGCACCTGCTGGGCCTGGTCGCCGTCGGCAAGCTGCGGCACGGCCTGCGCGGCGCGCGACTCGAAGCCGACCGGGATCACCGCGGCCAGTGCTTCCAGCCCATAGCCCTCTTCCACGACAAAGGCCTGCGCCGCGGTCACCAGTTCCTGCAAGTTCTCGATGCGGTCCTGGCCTTCCTTTTCGCCGCGGTAATGCGTGATCAAGCCGCTGGCGTTGGTCACATGCTCGACCACCTCGGCCAGCGTCATGCGGCGCGTTTCGGCGCGCATCTGCTCGATCAGCCGGACGAACGCCGCCAGCTTGCTGCCCGCCGCGCCCGGCACATAGGCCACGGCTTCGGCCAGCGAGCAGTTGTACTGGCGCGCGGCATCCTGCAATTGCTCCAGCGAGCGCGCGCCGATGCCGCGCGCCGGGAAGTTCACCACGCGGCCGAAGGCGGCATCGTTGCGCGGGTTCTCCAGCAGTTGCAGGTAGGCCAGCGCGTGCTTGATTTCGGCGCGCTCGAAGAAGCGCAGGCCGCCGTACACGCGGTAGGCGATGCCGGCCGAGAACAGCGCGTGTTCGATCACGCGCGACTGCGCATTGCTGCGGTACAGGATCGCGATCTCCGAGCGGCTCATGCCCTGTGCGATCTGGTCGCGGATCTCCTCGATCATCCACGACGCCTCCTGCCCGTCCGAGCCGGCCTGGAACACGCGCACCGGCTCGCCGTGGCCGGCATCGGTGCGCAGGTTCTTGCCCAGGCGGCGCGCGTTGTGCGAGATCAGGTGGTTGGCCGAATCGAGGATATGGCCGTGCGAGCGGTAGTTCTGCTCGAGCTTGATCAGCTTGCGCACGCGGAACTCATGCTCGAAGTCGCGCATATTGCCGACGTTCGCGCCGCGGAACGCGTAGATGCTCTGGTCGTCGTCGCCCACGGCGAACACCGCGGCCGGGTTCTGCGTGCCATAGCCGGCCAGCAGCTTGAGCCACTGGTACTGCAGCACGTTGGTGTCCTGGAACTCGTCCACCAGCACATGGCGGAAGCGGTGCTGGTAATGCTGGCGGATGGCGTCGTTGTAGCGCAGCAGCTCGTAGCAGCGCAGCAGCAGCTCGGCAAAGTCCACCACGCCCTCGCGCTGGCACTGCTCGTCGTAGGCGGCGTACAGGTCGACGAAGCGGCGGTTGAAGTCGTCGTTGGCCTCCACGTCGGCCGGACGCAGGCCCTGCTCCTTGGCGTTGTTGATGAAGTACTGGAGATTCTTGGCCGGGTACTTCTCGTCGTCGACATTGAGCGCCTTCAGCAGCCGCTTGATCGCCGAAAGCTGGTCCTGGGTATCGAGGATGGCAAAGGTCTGCGGCAAGCCGGCATCGCGGAAATGCGCGCGCAGCATGCGGTTGCACAGGCCGTGGAAGGTGCCGATCCACATGCCGCGCGTGTTGATCGGCAGCATCGACGACAGGCGCGTCTGCATTTCCTTGGCGGCCTTGTTGGTGAAGGTCACCGCCAGGATGCCCGCCGGGGATACCCGTCCGTTCTGGATCAGCCAGGCAATGCGGGTGGTCAGCACGCGCGTCTTGCCGCTGCCCGCGCCGGCCAGGATCAGGGCCGGCTCGTCAGGCAGGGTGACGGCGGCGAGTTGTTCGGCGTTTAGGTTGGCGAGCAGGTCGGACATTAAGGATCTTGGCTTATTGTGCTTGGCAGGCGCCGCTGTTTCGCCGGCGTAGCCGGCGAGTCACTTTTTGTCCGAGCGACAAAAAGTAACCAAAAAGCGCGTTTACTTGCCCTAGCGGGCGAATATTGATCGTAGTGTGCTGCGGGTGTTGTACGGGTATGAACTTCAGAGTGTGCCTGGCTGCCTGCCGCGTGGTGCACGTCCGTGGGCAGGATTAGAGCGCTGATTGAACGAGCCCCGAAACTGTCCGTGGTCCCTGCTG
>NZ_JBYOJR010000048.1:0-41371 GCF_057798915.1 Cupriavidus sp. 22TCCZM01-5 | reverse complement strand
TCGGTCAGAGGCAGCAGGATGTCGGCATACCAGGCGGAATTCAAGCCCAGGGCTTCGTCCAGTCCAAAGTCCCGCGAACCCACGTCCAGTCGGCAACGCGCGTGACGGCCAGCAGGATTGGCTCGATCATGATTCGGTGGCCCCCTCTGCTCGCTCAACACCATAGTCGGAAAGCGCCGCGGTTCGGCGCCGCCCAGTTCGATCGCCGTCCTTGCGTGAAAAATATGCGTCGGCGTTGGCATCCATCGACTACAGGCTTGCGCCGTCCCCCAAGGCACTACGATCCGAAAGGTTGTGATGGCGGGAATGTGGGCGGTGCAAGAGACCGGTCATGTCTCTCCGAATCTTCGCAAGTCTGCAGCATGTGGCTAGGCGTATCAGCCACCATCGCTGGTCTTTTCGCTCGGCACCAGCGACCAGCCTTGCGGACCGCTGTCCTTTGCTTCCCGGTAGCTCCAGATTGCACTGCAGTTCGAGCAGCGGAATGTACTGATCGTGACCGTGACTGACCGAGGCATCTTGCTTCGCCGGGTATCGATGATGCGTAACCCGAGATGTCCTGAGGCACCGGAGGCGTCACTCGCCACAGCGAGACAGTTTGCGCAGAGAAACATACCGACCTCTTGTGCTGAAGGCGTGCCACTGTAGCACGCATCGCGGAACAATTCGGCACTCTTTCGCGGGCGTCTTCAGCGCATTGACTTGTGGCGGGCCTGGCGAGTACGCATCGATCGCCGTGAGATCTTCATTGACCGCGATGCGGCATGCCTGTATAAGAATTAGTGCAGGATCTTCAAGCGTAACCTCGAAGCGTTAGGTACACGCCCCGGCGGCGCCACTTTCTCTCCATGTTTCCTCCTTGATCGTCATGCCTCGCCTGCATTTTCGGCTCGGCGAGAATTCTTAAGGAGTCCTCACATGGAAACCGGTACTGTAAAGTGGTTTAACGATTCAAAGGGTTTTGGCTTCATTACGCCTGATGCAGGCGGAAATGACCTGTTCGCCCATTTCTCCGAAATTCAAGGCAACGGGTTCAAGTCGCTCCAGGAAGGCCAGAAAGTGCGCTATGTGGCTGGTGTAGGCCAGAAGGGCCCGGCCGCGACCAAGATCGAACCGGTCTAAGTCGACCGTCTACGGTAGAAGCCCCGCCGGGAAAGCCGGCGGGGCTTTTCCTTTATGGGTTCACCGTGATAGGTGCGGAAGGAGTGGAGTTGGGAACAGGTCTTGAAGTCGGAGACTGCCCCGAAACTCCACGATCGCCATCTGGCGCAAGCACGACATTCGACCACATCGGCTCGATACCCACATGGTCTCCAACGATCCCGATCATCACGCGTGCGTGTTCATCAGTACGAAGGACCTCGACAAAAAGCTCATGCGCTCCATCCGTCAGTACAACAAGCTGGCCGCTCCGCTGAAATAGAAGCACTCCGATCCAACGCGCCGCATCCGGTGCGATTCTTCTGGTTCAGTGGACTAGCAGTCATTTTGTTGCTGCTCGTCTCGGATGTTTCGGTGGATCTTTCGCAAGGCACGGAGTGCATGAGGATCATTCGGTTGTTCCATCGTGGCGTCAACAGATCTCGCTTGATTAGCCAGGGATTCGCACACCGCGGCGCGGGATTGGCCTACGCCAGAGTCTCCCTTGCTTCTGGCTTCGTGACCGCGCATTGTCTTCCGCTCCAATGCGCGATCAGATAGGAAGCTCGCTTCATCTTTACGCACGTGCTCGCTCTTTCCAATGACCGATACGCTGCCTTGGGGAGAGCCATCAACGATACCGTAGCCATCTGGGCATGCCGAATTTTCGGTGTAAAGAGTCTTGCCACTGCCTTCGCAACGTATTGCATGTGCGGAGGACGCCGTTGCCAGCATCATGCCAAGGAGCGCTGCTCTGATAATTGTCATGTTAATTCTCAGTGGGCGTAGGAATGTGTTTGGCGTGTCGGAGCACGCGATGTTGCCGGAATCAACATATGACATCCGAAAATGCGGCATACCCATCTAGATGGCGTAAGCGGTTTGCGCCGAATCAATGCCGCGCCTGGCCAAGGCGCACCGTTCGCGCATGGGTGCGCAAGGCGGATCGCGATCCGCGTCCCCCGGCCCCATCCCCTCTATAGCAACTCGATCTTTGCAGTCGCCGCCAGCCGCTTCCACCTGGCGATTTCTTCCTTTTGGTAGCTGTGCAGTTCCGCAGGCGTGGAAACAATCAGCGATGTGGACTGGCGCTGGTAGTACTCCCTGACCTCCGCGGACGCCGCAGCCTGGGCGAACAGCTCGCCCAGCCGTTGCGCGATCGGCGCGGGCGTCTTGGCGGACACGGCCGCCGCCACCCAGTTGTAGGCCAGGAATTTCGGCGCGCCCGCCTCGCCTGCGCTTGGCACGTTCGGCAACAACGGCGAGCGCTGGGGCGCCGTGAAGGCCAGCGCGCGCAGCTTTCCGGACTTCACCAGTTCGATGGCGCCGCTGGCGTCCACCACCGCGAAATCGACATTGGCGGCCAGCACACCGTTGACGGCATCGCCGGCGCCCTTGTAGGGGACGCCGGTGGTCTTCATGCGGCTCTGCTCGTTCAGCCACTCGCTATACAACGTGTAAGAGACGGAGCCAGTGCCATAGTTGAGCGCCCCAGGTCGCTTCCGGGCGTCCTCCACCAGCTCCCCGAGGGTCCGATACGGCGAGTTTGCCGGCACGATGATCAGGCACGGCCCGCGCGACAGCAGCGTGATCGGCTTGAAGTCGGTCAGCGGGTCGTAGGGCAGCTTGCGGAACGTGGCGGCGTTGGTGGAGAGCGTGGAATTGCTGCCGATGAACACCGTGTAGCCATCGGCGGGCGCACCGAGCACCGTCTGCACGCCAATAAATCCGTTGCCGCCGGGCTTGTTCTCCACCACCACGCCCTGTCCCGTCAGATCGCCGATCTTCTTGGCAAAGATGCGCGCGGTCATGTCCGTGCCGCTTCCGGACGGAAACGGCACGATAAAGCGGATCGGCCGGCTGGGAAATGCTTGCGCCCATCCGGGCAGCGGCAGGCTGGCCAGGCCGGCCGCGCACGCCGCGCCCGCAAGCAAGGTGAAGCGGCGCCGCGAAGCGCTGAGGGTGGTGGTCATGTTGTCTCCTGTCATGCGTCCGGCGGTATCTGCCGCCGGTATGGGTACGTCAGTGGGGTGCAGGAGCCGCGCACGCTAGCGCTTGAGCCCCAGCAGATCGCGGGCGATGACCCAGCGGTGCACCTCGGACGGGCCTTCGTAGATGCGCATCAGCCGGGTTTCATTGGCCATCTGCTGCAGTGGCATTTCCTTGGTCATGCCCATGGCGCCGAATGCCTGCATCGCGTGGTCGATCACGTCCCATGCCATTTCCGTGGCGAACACCTTGATCATCGAGACCTGGGTGCGCGCCTCGTCGCCGTTGTCGATGCGGGCCGCGGCCTCGTAGGTCATCAGGCGGCATGCGTGGATGCGCGTGGCGGCGTCGGCCACCCACCACTGGATGGCTTGCCGGTCCGCCAGCGCGGCGCCGAGGGTACGGCGCTGCGGTGCGTATTCGCACAGCATGTCGAGCGCGCGTTGCGCCCGGCCGATGCACCAGGCCGCCATCTGCACACGGCGGCTGGACAACCGCGTCTGCATTGGCGCGAAGCCCTGTCCTTCCACGCCCAGCAGCTGGGAGTGAGGAATGCGGCAGTCTTCCAGCACCACCTCGTAGGTGGAAGCGCCGCCGATCATCGGAATGCGCCGCTCCACCTTGAAGCCGGGCGTGCCGCGATCGACGAGGAAGGCGGAGATGCCGCCGCGCGTGCCGCGCGTCTTGTCGGTGACGGCCATCACGATGGTCCAGTCGGCGCGCGCGGCGCGGCTGATCCAGATCTTGCGGCCGTTGAGCACCCAGTCGTTCCCGTCGCGCTCGGCGCGCGTCGTCATCATGGCGGGATCGCCGCCGGCGCCAGGCTCGGAAATGGCGATCGCGGAAACGGCTTCGCCGCGTGCGTAAGGCTCCAGATAGCGCGCGCGCTGTGCCGCATCGGCGGTCTTCAGCAGCATGCGCAGGTTTGGCGAATCGGGCGGCAGGTCATACGGCGCGATCGTCTTGCCCAGCTCTTCGTTGACGCCGACCATCGCCATCACGGGCAAGTCGGCGCCGCCCATCTCGGCGGGGGCGTCCAGCCCCCACAGGCCGAGCTCGCGCGACATGCCGTCGAGCCTGTGCTGCTCCTGCGGGGTCAGCGTGATTTGCCCGCCCTCAGCCTCGCGCGCCAGCACGGCAGGTTCGAGCGGAATCAGTTGTTCGCGGACGAAGCGCCCCACCAGGTCCTTGAGCATCTGGTGTTCTTCATCGAGTACGAAGTGCATGCGTGGTCTCCTCTTTCAATTGTTTCGGGTGCCGGCGATCGCATCGATATCGCATGGCGCCAGGCCGGCCTCGAGCAGCACTTCCCCGGTGTGCTCGCCCAGCAGCGGTGCGTGTCGGCGCAGGGCTAGCGGCGTGGCCGAGAAGCGGGCGGTCGGACGCATTTCGCGCAAAGGCCCCTCGGTCGGATGCACGGTGGACTGGAACAGCCCCACCGCGTTCAGATGCGGATGCGATGGCAGTTCGTCGGGCGTATAGATCGGCGTGGCGGGGATATCGAGTATTTCGAACAGCGCCATCCACTGCGCCGTGGTGCGGTCGGGTGTGATGTCGCCAAAGTGCTGGTACAGCGCGCGGATGTGGGTGTTGCGCTCGGCGCGGCTGGCGATGTTGTACTTCTCGGCGAGGTCCTCGCGGTCCACGGCGCGAAAGAACGCCTTCCAGTGTCGATCTGTATAGGGCAGGGCGCAGATCCAGCCATCGGCGGTCCGCGCCGGCCGCCTGCCGCCTTGCAGCAGCCGCGCATAGCCGGCCGGTCCTGCCGCGGGATCGAAGGTCAGCCCGGCAAGATGCTCGGCCATCACGAAGCTCGCCATGGTCTCCAGCATCGGTACTTCAACGGCCTGCCCCTCGCCGTGGCGCTCGCGATGCAGCAGTGCCGCCAGTACTGCGTTGGCCAGCGCGATGCCGGTGGTCTTGTCGGCGATCAGGCTCGGCACGTACTCGGGCCGGCTGCCGGCTGCGGCGCCAAGCGAAACGAGACCGCACGCAGCCTGGATGATGTCGTCGAACGCGGGCTTGTCGCGGTGCGGGCCGTCCTGGCCGAAGCCGGTGGCCACACAGTAGACGATGCGCGGGTTTAGGGCTGCCACGGTGTCATAGCCGAAGCCCAGGCGCTCGATGGCGGCCACGCGCATGTTGTGGATGAACACGTCGGCGCCGGTTATCAATTGCCGCAGGGCCGCCGCGCCCGCTTCGGTCTTCAGGTCCAGCACCACCGAACGCTTGTTGCGGTTCAGCGCCAGATAGATCGAGCTCATGCCCGCGTTGCGCGACACGCCGTTGGCACGCATCAGGTCCCCTTCGGGGCCTTCGATCTTGATGACGTCCGCGCCCAGGTCGGCCAGCGATTGCGTGGCGAGCGGCCCGAGTACGACCGACGTCAGGTCCAGCACGCGGATGCCGTCGAGCGGGCCGGCACAGGCGGATTTACGTGCTTGCATCGATCCCTCCTCAGTGACGGTGGAACACGGGTATGCGGCGTTCCGCCATGGCGGCAACGCCCTCCCGAAAATCGGCGGTGGCGAACTGCACTCGCTGGATGGACAGTTCGCGCTGGTTGGCCTCGATAATGCGGTCGGCCAGGCCAAGCCGCAGCGTCTCGCGCGTGCTTTCCACGGCCAGCGGCGCCGAAGCTGCAATCTCGTGCGCCAGCGCGAGGGCATGGGCGCGCACCGCTTCCTTCGCCGCCAGTTCGTCGGCCAGGCCGATCCGTACGGCTTCCTCGCCGCCGATGCGAATGCCCGTGTAGAACAGGCGTGCCGCCTGTTGCTCGCCCACCAGGCGCGGCAGCGTCACGCTCATGCCGAAGCCGGGATGAAAGCCGAGGCGGTTGAAGTTGGCGCTGAAGCGTGCCTCGGGGCAGGTCACGCGGAAATCGGCAACCAGTGCAAGGCCCAGGCCGGCGCCGATTGCCGGCCCTTCCACCGCCGCGACGACCGGCTTGCGGTTGCGATACAGCTTCATCGCCTGCGCATAGAATGCCGACGGGTCGCGCGAGACGCTCCCGGCGCCGCTGAAATCGGCACCGGCGCAGAAGGTGCCGACGCCGGAGGCCAGCACCACGGCGCGGCAGTTGTCGTCTTCATCGAGCTGCCGCAGTACCTCGGCGAGCTGCTGCATGACGTCGGCATCGACGAAGTTATGGGGTGGGCGGGATATTTCGATCTGCGCAACGTGCGCGTCGCGGCTTAGCGTGATGACAGGGGAAGCAGAGGTCATGTCGAAGCATTCCAGGGCGTGAAGAATGCAACCAGTATTCGCTGGCCCGCGCCGCTGCGCTACACTACAATTTCAGAGTCCGAAATTCGCTGCGGTGCCGCAGGACATGTACGTACGGTGCCGCGTTCCCCGCCATGGCCACATCCCGACCCGCTTCACCGTCGAGCCGAGAACTGACGCACAGCACGGGCTGCTTCACGCGGCAGACCGAAGGCAGTCAGTCGCTGGAGCGCGGCCTGATGCTGCTGCGCGCGTTCCGCATCGGGTCTTCGAGCCTGACCAATGCGGACCTTGCTGCGCGCACTGGCCTGCCGCGGCCGACGGTGAGCCGGCTCACGCGCTCGCTGGTGGACAGCGGGTTCCTGCGCTACGACACCACCGAACGCGCCTACCGTCTGGCCGCCGTGGTGGTCAGCCTGGCTGACGCCTTCTTCCATGCCGTGGAGGTGCCCGAGATCGCCTTGCCGCTGATGCGCAGGGTTGCCGAAACGGAAATGGTCAATGTCGGCCTTGCCGTGCCGGACCAGGCCGCGATGGTCTACCTTGCGGCGGTGCGCTGCAGTGGCGACAGCGTTTCGCGCACTCGGCGCGTGGCGCCCGGCACGCGTATCCCGATGGAGCAGGCCTCGATCGGCATGGCCTGGCTTGCCGCCGAAGCGCCGGCGGTGCGTGCCGAGTTCCTGGCGCGGATCGAACGGAAAGTGGGTGAGGACTGGCCTGCTGTGAGCAAGGCGCTGTCACGCGGCATCGGCCAGGCGCAGAGACTGGGCTACTGCACCGCCAACTACCAGCCCGGGCACCTGACCGCGGTGGGCGCCGCGTTTCGCGGCCCGGACCATCAGTGGTATGGCCTCAATATCAGCTTCCCCCACGAGCCCCGCGAGAAAAGGCGCGACGTGGCCCGGTATGCGCCACTGCTGCTCGAGCTGATCGCAAAGATCCGGGCAGCGTGCGGCATCGTCGACGATGCGTCGTAGTTCCAAACCGGCTGCTGCGAGCTGGCGCCGGAACGGCCGTCAAGCTTGGTGGATCGTGATGACGATCACCGGGAGGTAGCTGTCAGGCTGGACGGTCTTGCGTCGCTCCATGACGTCGAACCCGCCCATGCCAGGCATCTGGAGATCCAGCAGGATCAGGTCATAGCGATTCGTCCCGTGAAGCTCGCCGACCATGCGTGGTGAGCTCGGACCCCGGTCCGTGAGCGTCAACCCGCCCGCCACGCATAGTCGGCGCCGATCCCCATTGCACTTCAATCCGTCAGGATCCCATCTTGTAAGGGCGAGTCATGACCTCAAGGAAATGACCGTCAGGATCGTCGAAATACATGCCCCGCCCGCCGTTGTGCAGATAGGTTTCGCCTGCACGCTGTTTGCTGGGATCGGCCCAGTACTGAAGCCCTCTGTCGCGAATCCGAGCGAAGACGCGATCGAATTCGTCCTCGCTGATCAGGAACGCATAGTGCTGCATGGAAATCGCGCCGTCGCTTTCGAAGAAGTCGAGCGAGACGCCGTTGTCGAGTTGAACGACCAGCATCTGCCCGAACTCAATGGGCCTGGGAAGCTCCAGGATGTCCACGAGGAACATCGCTGATTTCTGCTTGTCGCTGCACCAGACGATCGTGTGGTTTAGCTGTACGCCCATATTGCGCCCCTCACTGAATGTTGCTGATCATGCGCTCTTGCCCAGGACGTAACGGCTGTCTCGCCATGGATCCTACATAGCCGACGCCTGATGCCATTCAAGTGTATATAACGACGAGCGGCAGAGGACGGCCAGTACCGGTCTTCCGAAGGTGGCACGGTTCTGCAGACGGGATTCTCATTAAGATTCCTTGGCCTGTGCCGTCTCGGCACGCGCCGTCATCCATGCAAGCCCGGCTGCGAGCGAGCGGCCCGAGGCGAAAAGCGATTGATGAGCGTCATTCATGGCCGTATGTTGGATAGCGCGCATAATCGCGCCGCGTTTCTCCGCTACCATCCCGCGAACACCTGCCACGTTTTCTGCTATGACATCCCTCATGATCAACGGCCAGGTCCATGAAGTCGAACTGTCCCCAGACACGCCATTGCTCTGGACGCTGCGCGACGCGCTGGGTTTTACCGGCACGAAATTCGGATGCGGCATGGCGCTGTGCGGTGCCTGCACGGTCCATGTCGACGGACAGCCGGTGCGCTCGTGCGTGACGCCCATCTCCGCACTGCGCGGCAAGCCGGTGCGAACGATCGAATCCATGGAGACGGACCGCGTCGGCAAGACCGTGCAGGACGCATGGGTGGAGTTGGGCGTGGCGCAGTGCGGCTATTGCCAGGCGGGCCAGATCATGACCGCAACGGCACTGCTCAGGGACAATCCGACACCCACCGACGCGCAGATCGTGGCCGCCATGAGCGGCAACCTTTGCCGCTGCGGTACCTACACGCGCATCAACGCCGCGGTACGGCTGGCGTCTTCGCGGCTTGCCGGTAACAAGACGGGAGCCAAGGCATGATGCGCACCGATAGGGCTCCATTGGAACGGCCGGCGCGCCGCCGGCTCTTGCAGGCGGGAGCCGCGCTGGCACTGTCGGTGGGGTTCGGCGGCCTAATCACCAAGGTGAATGCCGCGAAGAAGTATGGCGCCGCGTCGATGCCCGGTGGTGTCGTGGACAATCCGCTGGTCTTTGTGTCGCTTGCCCGTGATGGCACCGTGACCATCGTCGCGCATCGCGCCGAAATGGGTACCGGCGTGCGGACCAGCTTGCCCATGGTGGTTGCCGACGAGATGGAGGCCGACTGGAGCCGCGTGCAGATTGTGCAGGCCGATGCCAACGAGGCCCGCTATGGCAACCAGAACGTGGACGGCTCGCGCAGCGTGCGGCATTTCCTGGCGCCCATGCGCCGCGTGGGTGCATCGGCGCGCCAGATGCTGGAAGCCGCCGCGGCCGCGCGGTGGAACGTGCCTGCGGCCCAGGTGCAAGCGCGCAACCACGAAGTCATTCACGTGCCGACGGGGCGCCGGCTTGGCTACGGCGAACTGGCCGAGGGCGCCATGCGCCAGCCAGTGCCGGCGCACGATCAGCTCCGGCTCAAGAAGCCAGAGGCGTTCCGCTATATCGGCAAAGGCAAGATCATGCCGGCGGATAGCCGTGATATTGCACAGGGCAAGGCCAGGTACGGTATCGATGTGCGTTTGCCGGGTATGGTCTATGCGGTCATTGCCCGCCCGCCGGTCTATGGCGGCAAGTTGCGCAAGGTCGATAGCACCGAGACGCTGAAGGTGCCGGGCGTATTCCGCGTCGTGGAACTGAAGGGATATGACGGCCCTCCGCTGTTCAACCCTGTTGGCGGCGTGGCGGTGGTCGCCACCAATACCTGGGCGGCCATGCAGGGCCGTGCCGCGCTCAAGCTCGAGTGGGACCATGGGGCGAACGCGAGCTATGACTCGGCCGTGTTCCGTCGCGCGCTCGAAGCTGCGGCGCGTCAGCCGGGCAAGGCGCTGCGCAACGACGGCGATGCCGTTGCGGCGCTGTCGGCGGGCCATGGCCAGCGCAAGGTTTCGGCCGAGTACTATATCCCGCATCTTGCACACGCGTCGATGGAACCACCGGTGGCCACAGCGCGCTTTGTCGACGGCAAGTGCGAGATCTGGGCACCTTCGCAGGCCCCGCAGGGAGCACTGGAGAGCGTGGCGAAGCATGTCGGGCTGGATCCCAAGGACGTGACGGTGCACCTGACGCTGCTTGGCGGCGGGTTCGGACGCAAGTCGATGGCGGACTTCATCTCCGAGGCCGCGCTCGTATCCAGGGCGATGGGCGGCACGCCGGTGAAGCTGCAATGGACGCGCGACGACGATATCCGGCACGACTACTACCACACGGTATCAGTCGAGCATATGGAGTCGGTGCTGGACGCCAGCGGCAGGCCCACGGCATGGCTGCACCGATCCGCCGCGCCTACCATCGGCTCCACCTTCAAGACCGGTGCGCAAGGCAAGGCAGACTTCGAGGCCGCGATGACGGCCATCAACATCCCGTACCAGATTCCGTCGATCCGCCTGGAGTCCGCCGATGTGCCGGCGCATACGCGCATCGGCTGGTTCCGCTCGGTGTCCAATATTCCGCATGCGTTCGCGGTGCAGAGTTTTATCGCCGAACTGGCGCACCAGGCGGGCCGCGACCCGAAGGACTACCTGCTGGAATTGATCGGGCCACCGCGCAAGATTGATCCCGCGGCGCTATCCGACAATTGGAACTACGGCGAGTCGCCCGACCTGTATCCGCTCGACACGGGTCGCATGCACCGCGTGATCGAGGAAGCGGCGCGCCGGTCTGGCTGGGGCCGCAAACTGCCGAAGGGCCATGGCCTGGGTATTGCCATGGCGTACAGCTTCGTGACCTATGTGGCGACAGTGGTAGAGGTGGTCGTGGACGACAAGGGCCAGGTCACGATCCCGCGCGTGGACATGGCCATCGACTGCGGCCCGCAGGTCAACCCGGAACGTATCCGCTCCCAGGTTGAGGGCGGGTGCGTGATGGGTATCGGCCTGGCGATGCTGGGCGAGATTTCGTTCCAGGGCGGCCGCGTGCAGCAAAGCAACTTCCACGACTTTGAAATCCTGCGTTCGCAGATGGCACCACGCGCCATCCACACGTGGCTGGTCGGCGGGGACTTCGACGTGCCGCCGGGAGGCGTGGGCGAGCCACCCGTGCCGCCAGTGGCGCCGGCGCTGTGCAACGCAATCTTCGCGGCCACTGGCCAGCGGATTCGTTCGCTGCCGATCCGGGGCCAGCTAGTGCAAGCCTAGCCGCGTGCGCCATCCGCGCGGTAGCGGATGGCGTCGATGACGATCCTGAGGGCGCGCGAGGACTGGCGGCGGCTTGGATAGAACGCGTGGTAGCCGGGGAGGGTGGGGCACCAGTCTTCCATCACACGCACCAGACGAACTGCCTCGACGTCGGCGATCCTGGAGGCGGTTCTCAAGCATGGATTGAGCGGCGTGATGTCCCGTGAGCTTACCAGGCCCGAGCTCATTGGTAGTCGCCTGTCATTGCAGAGACTGTCAGCGGCGAAGCGGGTCGCCGTTCGGCGTATTGGCCTACCACTCAGAGGATTGCGTCGAGATCATAGGCGAGGCGACTCGCTATGAGAGGCCGACTGCTACAGGTGGTACGTTCGAAACATTCTTTTGTCCAACTTGCGGGTCTACCGTATATGCCCGCGCAGGGAAACCTCCGACTTTGATTGGGATTGCTGTGGGGGCGGGTTGTGATCCCTGAGCCCGCTCAACATTTTCCACGAGGACGGTCGTGAGGGCAGGCGAGGACCGGTTCGGTCTCTAACCGACCCGAACCGCCGTTCGGGATTGGGCCAGAGCAACGGTGCGAATAAGGGCTGTCTCCCATGGTTGCCGCCGCCGGCCAAGGTTGGTTGAGGTGTCGCGCAGGCGCTAATATTTGGCTTGTCGTCGAATCACATGGCACTGTCAATGCAAAAGCAAGATGGATTGAATCCTGAGACGGACGAAATGCCAGGCAGTCAGGCTGCGGCAAGACGAAGCACGCTCGTGAGCGTTGCGGTCAATATCGGCCTGACCCTCGGCCAGGTTGCCGCCGGTATCTTTGCTGGCTCCCAGGCGCTGGTGGCGGACGCAATCCATTCCCTTTCGGATTTGGCTTCGGACTTCGTTGTCCTGTATGCCAGCCACCATAGCAAGAAGGCGCCCAGCGAAGCCTATCACTATGGACACCAGCGTTTCGAAACTGCTGCCTCGCTGATACTTGGACTTCTTTTGCTCGTGGTCGGCGTCGGCATGCTATCGAACGCCGTACTCAAGCTTGAGCACCCGGATTCAATACAACCCGTACGAATAATAGGGCTCTGGGTTGCCCTTGGTGCGCTGGCAACCAAGGAATTGTTGTTTCGTTATATGCTGGCGATCGCCGAACGGGTCCGGTCGAGCATGCTGGTTGCAAATGCCTGGCACGCGCGGTCTGATGCGGCGTCTTCGCTGGTGGTGGCAGTGGGGATCCTGGGCAATACGCTGGGTTACCACCTGCTGGATCCGATCGCGGCACTGGTTGTCGGCCTGATGGTGACTAGGATGGGTTGGCAGTTTTCTCGGGATGCCCTGCGTGACCTGATGGATCGCGCGATCGACGTGGAGACGGTAATTGCGATTCGCAAGACCATGCTCGAAACACCAGGCGTGCTTGGTGCCCACGATGTGCGGACCAGGAAGATGGGTGACATGATCCTGGTGGACGTCCACCTTGACATCAATGCGGCGGCAAGTGTGAGAGAGGGACATGACATTGCGCTTGAGGCGAGACGGCGAGTGATGGGCCGCAAAGATGTCCTCAACGTAATGACGCACGTTGATCCGGTCGACGTGGCATGAAACCTTGTGGTCAACCGACAAAATGAAACTGGCGGAACTGGTATGAGGAACGTTGCGATTTGTTCTCACAGAGATAATCAGGTGCATTTCTGGCTAGGTGCGGCCATGCGCTTCGGCTTTCGCTTCCTCAATACTGCATTGCTTGTCAACTCAGCCTTGCCGTTGAACGGGCCGGACAAGACGAGCGCGCGGAAATTCCAGCGGCTCCTCTATGGACTCGATGCCATCCTGAAGCAGCGTTGCGCGCAAGAAGATGAGCTTGATCTTGTTTTGGGAGAACGGGGATGAGCGATATCGCAGGCTTGCTTGTCCTTGCCGTCGTGGTCTTTGGCTTGAATCTGATGCCAGCCTTTGCACCGCCGACTTGGATGGTGATGTCATGGATAGGCTTTTCACTGCCGGAGGCCAACCCCGCTCTTCTGGCGCTTGCAGCGGCATGTGCAGCGACTGCCGGCCGCCTCGTTTTGGCTCAGATGGCCTTTACACTTGTGCGCCAGCGCTGGATGCGTGAGGATGACAGGCGGAACATCGATGTAGTTGGTCAGTGGCTGGGGCGCCGCAAAAGCATGACAGTGGGGTTCATGCTTGCTTATGCCTTCAGCCCATTCCCCTCGAATTATCTCTTCATTGCCTACGGCCTCACAGGGATGCGGCTTTGGATGATTGGGCTGCCGTTCTTTGCCGGACGCTTCATCAGCTATTTTTTGTGGACGCATCTGGCCCAGGTGGGCTCGCGCTATCTGGACACGGATCTTGACGGGGCCTATTTCGGTCTGTACTTCGTTCTCTCGCAGTTGCTTCTTCTGGCGGTCGTGTACCTTTTCACAAGAGTGGACTGGGTATGCCTGCTGCATGAGCGACGCTTACGTTGGCGACGCTCACGGAGACTGTCTTCTCCACCGTGACGAAGCAACGTGCGCGGGAACCGTCGATTCGGGGGCACCTGTCGGTAGAGCCGTGGGTACCCGGTACAATGCCTCGCAATCGATGTCGCCAGGCCGGCTCACGCGCGCTTCTGCATCGCTGGCGCAACAAGCAAACGGTCGATGCTTACTTGCAGGCCGTCTTGCCAGCCCGGAACCGGGGAGCGTAGCTCAAGGGACGAACCGGCGCCGCGCACAATCGCTTCGACGATAGCAAGGCCAAGCCCGCTGCCCTTGGCCGCGGTCGCGCCACGCTCGAAAGGCTTTGTCAGACGTTCAAGTTCATCATCCGGCAGCACTGGCCCGTGATTCCTCACAGTAAGCGAACCGGTGGCCAATAGCGAAATCCCCACAGGTTGCCCAGGCGAGCCGTGCTTTTGAGCATTTTCGACCAGATTGCGCACGACAATGGCAAACGCGTCCTGATCCATCCACGACGGAACGGGCTGGTCGGGCAGGTCAAGCTGGATCGGGTTCGCAGAGGCCACGCGCCGGAAATCCTCGACGACAAGTTCCAGTACCGGTCGAAGATCCTGCGGCGCGTCCCCTAGCACGCGTCCATTTTCCGCCTTCGCGAGTTGCATGAGTCTTTCGCTGACCCGGGACAGCGCGTGCAACGCCCGTTCGACGTTTTGTACTCGCTCTCGCACTCGGTCGGAAGGGGCTTCGGCCATGAGGCGCTGCGTCTGCGCGAGGGCCGCGGCGATCGGTGTGCGCAACTCGTGCGCACTATTGGCAGTGAAGCTGCGCTCCGCAGCCAGCGCGCGGTCCAGGCGAGCCATCAGGTCATTGACCGCGTCGGCGATCGGAGCGACCTCCGTCGGCAGTTCCTTCCTTTCGAGCGGTGTCAGGTCGTTCTGCCCACGTGCAGCGATGCTACCGCAGAAGCGCCGGATTGGCCGTAGCCCGGTGCGGACAATCAGCCAGATGCCACACAGGCCCACTGGCAGAAACAGGATGAGGATCCTGGCGACCGCGAGCGCGGCTTCAATCACCGCATGCCGGCGCGTTGCGAGCGGCTCCGCGATCATCAGGGAGATCGTGCCCTGCAAGCCCGGCTCGGCATAGATCCGGTGCGACGCCGTAGAAGTGAAGCCCGCTTTCAAGTCAGGCGGGAAGATGGCCATGTCGGCGTCGTGCGATCGCAGCAGAAGTCTGCCCCTGTCATCGCGAACCGCGTAGGTCAGCAATTCGTCGTGCGGGCGAACGGCTGCGATACGGCGGCTGCCATCGTCATCGCCATCCGCATCGCGCCCGACGATTTCCATGATGGCGAGCGGCAACAGGCGCTGCGCGGTCTCCTGTAACGCACTGTCCGACATCCGATCGACTTCGTGGCGCAGCACGTGGAATGAAGCGGCCGCGGCCGCGAGCGACAGGACAGCGAGCCCTGCAACCAGTGCTGCCGCGAGTCGGCCTTGCAGGCTGCGCAGCATAGTCAGCCTGGCTTCAGCCGATAGCCGAGCCCACGCAAGGTCTCGATGACATCGGCACCAAGCTTCTTGCGCAGCCGGCTCATATGTACCTCGATGGTGTTGCTGCCAATTTCCTCGTTGAAGGAATAAAGGCGGTCCTCCAGCCGGCTCCTTGATACGATCATCCCCGGATGCTGGATCAGCGCTTCGAGAAGCGTCCATTCACTGGCCGTCAGGTCGATGCGCGCGGCACCGCGCATCACGCTGCGCCCCGCCGTATCGATACGCAGTTCGCCGAGCTTGACCAGGGGATTCGGATTGCCCGAATACCGGCGCGACACCGCGCTCACCCGTGCGGAAAGCTCGGACAGGTCGAACGGCTTGACGAGATAGTCATCCGCGCCGGCGTTCAGGCCGGCGATGCGGTTCGACACCTGATCGAGCGCTGTCAGGATGATGACTGGCACGGTTGATCCACCCGCGCGAAGCTCTCGCAGGAAGTCGAGCCCCCTACCGTCGGGAAGCAGCAGATCGAGCAGGATCAGGTCGTAGTTGGCGGCCGCAAGGTGCCGGCGCGCCTCGGCGAGGCTGGCCACGAAGTCGGTCGGATGTCCGTCTCTCTCGATCTGGTCGCGAACGGCCTCCCCGAGCCAAGGCTCATCCTCGATGAGAAGGACTCTCATTAATATCTTCCTGATGGGTGTCTCGCGTGACTTTGCCACGCGAACCTGTCGCGAACATGAAGAAAATTTCCTGTGTCTGCAAGCTTGGCTTCAGGTTTCAGGTGCATTGTGGGGTCCAGAGATGCGAACGGGAGATGTTAGCCATGAAACACCTGAGAATGGCCAGAAGCCTGGTGCTCACCATGTTTGCACTGGTCGGCGCTGTCGGCATCCATCCCGCACAGGCGCACGACAGCGACGATTGCGAGGCGCCAGTCAACGCATGGAAGCCGCGTGACGCCGTCCGGACGATGGCGCAGCAAAAAGGCTGGCAGATCGACAGGCTCAGGATCGACGACGGTTGCTACGAGGTCAAGGGGCATGATGCCGATGGCCGGCGCTTCAAGGCAAAACTTGATCCCGTCACCCTTGACGTCGTCCGCATGAAGCGTGAGGACGACGACCACGGCGGAGCACGCGGACGCCTGCCGGATGCGAATACTGGCAAGCCACCGGCTGACGCCCCCACCGAAGGCTTGCTGAAGCCAGGCGCGAAGCCCCAAGTCCAGATCCGCTGACCCCTTGTTGCCGACGCATCGCGTACCTGATCGGCGTTGGCCCTGCTGAAGCAGCGGCAGGCCAATGCGATGGGTGCGATGCCCCCCTTTTGCCCAAATCAGGAGAATCCAGATGAAACACGCATTCCCGATCGCCGTGCTTGCCGGTGCGCTTGCCGCGCCTTCACTGGCATCCGCGCGTCAGATTTCGTTCGAAACGCAACTGTCGAACTATGGGGGAGATGGCGCTTACGTTGCCATGTATGTCACCGATCGCGCCGGACGGTACCAGGGCACGCTGTGGGTGGCAGGGCGCAAAGCCAAGTACTACCGGCATCTGCGCGACTGGTACCGCGCCACGGGCGGCACCGCAAAGGTAGACGGCATTACTGGCGCCAGCGTCGGCGCAGGCAAGACGCTGCGTGCGACGCTGGATCTGTCGGACACGCTGCTCGACGCCGGATATGAGGTCCACATCGACACTGCGGTCGAGGACATGAAAGAGTACCCGTCCGAGGTCGTCATGCCGTTGACCAGCTCGGGCGCGAACAAGACGGTCAAGGGGAGCGGCTATGTGAAGTCGTTCCGCTATTCACTGTAACCAGGGGCAGCCCGATGTTACGCAAGCTCCATTCAATTCCCGGTCTCGTCGCCGCATTGCTGATGACGATCGTCGCCTTGACAGGCGCGGCGCTATCAGTGAATCCGGCACTTGAGCAGGCAAGTGCTGTCCGCCCAGGCCTGGCTCCGCTGAGTGTTGCAACGCTCGCCAGCCGCGTGAGCACCTCGGTGCCTGACGTCGAAACACTCACACGCCGGCCTTCAGGGGCGATCATCGCGCACTACCAGGCCGGCGGCGAACAGCGTGCATCGATCATTGATCCCGCTACCGGCAAGGCTGTCGGCGATTATCGCCCCTCGCCTGCCGAGCGTTGGCTGAAGAACCTGCACCGCAAGCTCTTTCTCGGTGACGCTGGCCGGATCGCAACAGGTGCGACTGCTGCCTTCATGCTGTTCGCGGCGCTATCCGGGCTTGTATTGCTCGCACGCCGGATGGGCGGGTGGACGCATATTTTGGCCCCGATCCGGGGTGACGGGTTGCAGCGGCTGCATAACGAAACTGCACGAGCCGCGCTTGCCGGCCTCACGCTGTCGGCGATGACTGGGGTTGTCATGTCGTTGACGACGTTCGGCGTGATTCCGGAGCGCGGCGCGCAGGAGCCCGCCCTCAACGTGCCGGCAGTCACCACGCCCGCGATGCCACTGCGGCAGATGCCCGCACTGGCAATAGATGTCACCAGCCTGCGCCAGTTGACGTTTGCCAACGCGGCCAACCCGAATAGCATCTTCGAAGTGAATACGACGGATGGCGCCGGTTATATCGATCCATCGTCAGGCAGATGGCTTGCCTTTCAGCCGGCCGACGCCTGGCAACGTGCGCATGGGGTTGTCCGCATGCTGCACACGGGCGAAGGGCTATGGTGGCTCGGGCTGATCCTCGGCGCATCGTCGGCGTCGGTGCCATTGCTGGCCGTAACCGGAGTGCTGCTGTGGCTGCGTCGTCGACGGGCCATGCCCAAGCTCGCCGGCAACGTGCCGGCACGCGACGCGGATACCGTGTTGCTGGTGGGTACCGAGGGTAATAGCACGTGGGGCTTTGCCTCGGCGCTGCATGCAGCGCTGACACAGGCTGGCCTTCGCGTGCATGTTGCTCCGATGAACGATTTTGCACCCGGCCGCAGCCTGCGGTATCTGCTTGTCCTGACTGCGACCTACGGTGACGGCGATGCACCGGAGAGCGCTATACGCTGCCTGCCGAAGCTCGAACGCCTGACGATCCCTGGCGGGGTGGCGTTCGGGGTCTTGGGCTTCGGCGACCGCCAGTTTCCTCACTTTTGCGGCTATGCGCGAACGGTTCATGAGGCGCTGACCGCCAGGGGGCTAGAAGCACTGACCGATCCGGGCACGGTTGACCGGCAATCTGAACCCGAATTCCGGCAGTGGTGCACGGGGCTCGCCGAAAGGCTCGGCGTGTCGCTCGATATCCGCTACACACCATTGCTGCCGCCCACGATACCGCTCAAGCTCGTCTCACGTGACGACTATGGTGCGGATCCGGAGGACATGACGTCGGTGCTGCGGTTCATGCCCGCCGAGGGGGCAAGATCCTGGGCTACCCTGCTACGGCCGCGGCTGCCTCGGTTCGAGACGGGGGATTTGCTCGGCGTCGTGCCGCCGGGCGCCACCTCGCCCCGGTACTACTCGCTCGCGAGCGCGACGGCGGACGAGCTGGTCGAGATCTGCGTGCGGCGTCATCCGTACGGCTTGTGCTCCGGATATCTCACAGGCCTGCAGCCCGGCGACACGATTGAGGCATTCATGCGGCCGCACGCGTGCTTTCGCCCGGGTGCCGGAAGCGCGCCCGTGATCCTGATTGGGGCCGGTACCGGGATTGGTCCGCTAATCGGTTTCATCCGGCACAATGCGGCCCGCCGTCCGATGCACCTGTATTTCGGTGCGCGCAATGCTGACGATGGCTTCCTGTACCGCGACGAACTCAGGCACCTCGTAGCCGACCGGCGGCTGCGGGCACTCACGACTGCCTTCTCACGTTCCGGAAGCCGGAGCTATGTGCAGGAGCGCCTTGTCGCCGATTCACGGAGTCTGCGCACCCTGGTTATGCATGGCGCGCAAATTATGGTGTGCGGCGGCCGCAGGATGGCGGAGGGTGTCGCGCAGGCGTGGGAAAGCATTCTGACGGATACGGGCTTGTCCGTCGCACAACTGAGAGCGCAGGGACGCTATGTCGAAGATGTCTATTGAGGCGTTGCCAGACACCGAACTCAAGCTTTGGCGCGTGAGTGGAGCGACGATGGGAACCCGCTACACGGCGGCCTTCCATGCGTTGCCGAACACGGATGAAAAAGAATTGGCGGCGCGGCTTGCTGCGGCGGTTGGTGCGGTAGACGGGCAGATGTCGAACTGGATGGAAAGCTCCGACCTGTCGCGGCTGAATCGTGCCGAGCTGGACTGTTGGGTGCCGGTGTCCAGGAATCTCGCGGCTTTGCTCGCACGAGCGTTGGAGATTGGCAGCGATACGCACAACGCCTTCAACATCGGCGTCGGCGACCTTGTCGGTATGTGGGGTTTTGGGCCATCGGGCGCGCAGCATGCACATCGTCCTGGCGCGGTGGACACGTTGCAGGCGAGCCCATGCCCGTCTGTGAGCGGACTGATCGACGTGGACGTGCAACGGTGCCGGGTGCGCAGGCGGGGACCCGTTGCACTGGATCTGTGCGGCATTGCAAAGGGGTTCGGCGTCGACGAACTTGCACGCGTGTTGAGCGAGCACGGGATTGGCTCCTGGCTTGTCGGCATCGACGGCGAAATGCGCGCGTGCGGAAGCAAGCCGGATGGGTCACCGTGGGCGATTGCGCTTGAGGCCCCGGATTACGAGCGGCACGCCGCAATGGGCGTGATCGAACTGAGCAACGCCGCCATAGCGACCTCCGGCGACTATCGCCACTGGGCTGATATTGACGGTGCGCGTGTCTCGCACACAATGGATCCCCGAACCGGCGCGCCACTGTGCAGTTCCGTTGCGTCGGTGACGGTCATTGCATCGACATGCGCGGACGCGGACGCCTACGCGACAGCCTTGCTGGTGCTCGGCGCGCAGGCGGGGCGAGATTATGCCCAGCGCCGGCGCCTCGACGCACTCTTTGTCGTACGCGACGGCGATGCGCTTCGCGCGACCGGGACCGGCTGCTTTGCCAATGTGCGCTAGGACCCTGGCCAGTTTTTTGCCTATCACTTCAGACTGAAGCCGCATTGGTCAAGATGAGGCCGGTCACGGTCATGGTCGGTCCGGCGGCCGGCCTCAGGCCGGCGCGGTCGTGCTCGCGGAGCAGACGGACCGGCAGAGGTGGCCCGCTACTGTAGGCGACAAGGGTGAGCGCCAGCGTGAAGAGACCGCTGAGGGTCAGCGAAAAGTGCCAGCAGGGCGTACAGACGCCAGCAGCAAGGACAAGGGCGAAGCGGCAGTAGCCCTCCACCCGTGGCCATCCACGCTAGCGGTACACCAGCACAGGGATCGCGCAATGCGTCAGCACCTTCTGCGTTTCGCTGCCCACCAGTAGCCCCTCAAGGCCGCGACGTCCATGCGATGCCATGAAAATCACGTCGCAGCCGTGGCGCTTGGCGGCCTCGATGATCTCTTTGTACGGCGTCGTCGTGATCGCCGTATCGGTGCTGCACGCAACGCCAGCCGCCTGCGCGGCGGTCACGACCAGATCGAGCCTCGCCCTCGCCTCGATGGCTGCATGCTCCTCGAACGCCTTGCGGGTCTGGTGGCCTGAGTCGGACGATGTCAGGAAGGGGTACTCATTCATGCAAGTGAATGCCGTAATCTTTGCGCCCATTGCCTTGGCAAACTCGATTGCAGCGGCAGCGGCCTTCCCGGAAAGGTCAGAACCGTCGGTGGGTACCAATACGTGCTTGAACATGGCTTCGCCCCTATGTTGTTCCAAGGTCAATTCTATCGACAGGCGGCATGCTTGAGTTGGGAACCATGGCTGGTCGGCACTGCTTGCAGACGATCGGTGGCGTGCTTTTCCGGGACTGGACCTCCGTCACCCCCTGTGCCCGTTGGCTCGGCGTTAAGCAGGGCCCGGTGCGGGGAGGCAACACGCGTTCAGCGTGGCGTGCGGGACAACGTTAAACTCTGTCGGCAGTTGCGGCCTGCGACCTCCGTCCGGCCGTCTATATGGGCAGTGACACCGCTGCAGGTGCAATAGCAGTCATCACGCGAGCGGATCTGGTCCACTTCTGGTCGAGCACGGCGACCACCATCAGCCCAAGCGACGGGCTCAGAATCAACGAGAAGATAGACCATGCGGCGCCGGAGCGTCCCAGTGCGTTGGCAAAAAGGCCAACCGCGAAGGAGCAGGTGATCCAAGCAACAATTGCAAGCATGGCGGCAGATTTCCATGAGTCAAGGTGATCGCCACGCGAAACGGCGAACCACCAGTATGGCCACTACTGCAATCAGTAGCACTTGGGGAAAGGCATTAAGGGAAAGCGCTAAATGGAGATTGTGCCAAAGCGGGGGCAGACGAACGACCGGACTGCTGCCGAGCGGCGAATAAGGCAGCTACAAGGACGATCGGCAGGCGTCGAACAATCCTCGTGGGAGAAACGGGGGGCGCAGCGATGGGATGTGCCGGGCTGGCGATTGAAGCGTTGGCTCGGCAATATGACTTGAGGAGCCGGGTAATGGGAAGCACTTACACAGTCGCGGCGGCGGCAGTGGCCTTCGTGGGCAGCCACTTTCTCTTGTCCCATTCGCTCCGCGGGCGGTTGGTCCGGACACTTGGCGAAGTGGGATTTCTCGGCGTCTATTCGCTGGTTGCGGTCTTGACGCTCGGGTGGATGGTCATAGCCTACGAAAAGGCGCCCCTTTCGGCACCACTATGGCCGGTAGGAAACGTGCTCTGGGTGGTTGCGACCGCGTTCATGCTGATCGCGTCGATCCTCCTGATGGGCTCTCTGATCCGCAACCCGGCGTTTCCGACAGGCGGCCGGCCCGGCTCGTTTCCCGAGGCGGCGCGCGGCGTGTATGCGGTGACGCGCCACCCTATGATGTGGTCGTTCGCACTCTGGGGGCTGTGCCACGTCGCAGTGTTCCCAGTGGCCAAGAACATCATAGTCGCAGCGGCTATTGTCGTCCTCGCGCTCGTCGGCGCCGCATTGCAGGACCGGAAGAAGGAGCGGCTCCAGCCGGATCTCTGGCCCGCATGGGAGTCGAAGACGAGCTACTGGCCATTCGCGGCGATTGTCGCTGGCCGTGCCCGGCCGGGCGGCTTCGGCTTGCATGCGCTTCTGGGCGGCCTCGTCGTCTGGCTCGTAGCGACTTGGGCACATACCCCAGTCACCGGTCGGGCGGCAGGCATCTGGCATTGGCTGTAGCCGCAGGACGAGCTGTCACGCCATGAAGCCATAGTAAGTCGCCAGCCGACACCCAGCCTCGAACGAGCCGAAATATGGCGCCAGGCGGTCGTCCGTTTGTCCTC
Source organism: Cupriavidus sp. 22TCCZM01-5 (assembly GCF_057798915.1). NCBI lineage: Bacteria > Pseudomonadati > Pseudomonadota > Betaproteobacteria > Burkholderiales > Burkholderiaceae > Cupriavidus > Cupriavidus sp. 22TCCZM01-5. The sequence continues at coordinate 19,014 of NZ_JBYOJR010000048.1, read as the reverse complement.
GAAAGTCCGTTAGCTTGGCGGAAGTTGACATTCCAACGCCCTTGTGATCGCCGGGACCAACGACCCTTCATGACCAGTCTTGGACGGACGCCTGCCCCAAAAACTCCGACCGCCTCTGGCCAACCCTATATAGGGAGTCCGTCCCGCTTTCATCGATACTTTGAGACCATGATGATAGGGGCCGGAGGTACGAACTCCGATGGACCGACGGCGTTGCTGCCGTCGCCTGCTTCATCATGCCCAGGTCCGTCGTGCAACCACTTCGATTTCGACCGCAGCGCCCCGTGGAAGGCCCGCCACAGCCACGCAGGAGCGAGCGGGAACTGCGCTGCCAAGGTGCTCGGCGTAAGTGGTGTTGAAGCTCTCGTAGTCACTCATGTCCGCGAGGAATACGGTCACCTTTATCACGTCACGCCACTCGCAGCCCGCACCTCTCAGTACGGTGCATACGTTTGACATTGCATTGGAGGCCTGGGCAGGAAAATCGACCGGAATCGATCCGTCCGGGCCTGCGCCGGTTTTTCCCGAGAAGAAAATCAGTCCGGCGTGTTCGACCCAGTCTGAATATGGCTTGCTGTCGAACATACTCAATCTTCCTGTGCTTCCAGCATGATGCCAGCGACGGAAGCGTTGCCGACCCGTCTTGCAGCGACGAAATACAGGACGGCGCTGATCGTGGCAGCCGTTGTGCCGACGACAGCCAGCGCGATCGCCAGTCCGGACTTCGGATGCCCCAGCCACTCGTTGATCGAGCCCACGGCGAACGGGCCCAGGCCGCCGCTGATGGCGTTGGTCAGGAATACCAGCAGCGCTACCGCTCGGCCGCGCATGCGGTTCGGAATGGCAATTTGCAGAGGCACCGGTGCGAGCGCCATGACGATGCTGGCCGCGTAGGCGCACAGGCCATACAACGCCAGCGACACCGGCATCGACGGGGCCAGCGGCGCCGCGCAGGCGGCGGGCACCAGCAGGATGGCCGCGCCGCAGGCAATGCGCAGCACCTTGCGCAGCGCGCCGCGGTCGCTGACCTTGCCGACGAACAGGCTGGCGCTGAGAACGCCGGCCATCCCGCCGAGCATGTAGACCGGGCCCGTCATCTTCCCGACTTCGCTGGCGGATAGTCCGAAGCTGCGGATCAGCAAGGTCGGATACCAGGCGGCGTGCGAGTAGAACAGCAGGATGAGTGCCACATAGCCGAAGAAGTAGGGCAGGCAGAACCGGTTGCGCACGAACAGCTCGCGCAGCACTTCGCCGATCGGTGGCGCGGCCTCCGCGTGGCTTGCCGATACGCCCCGCCGCGCCGGCTCCCGGATTGACACCAGCAGCAACGCCGACAGCGCCAGGCCGGGCAAGCCGACCACGAAGAACACCATCTGCCAAGGTTGCAGGCCTTGCTGCGCCAGCCATGCCGATGTGCCGGGCTGGCCTGCCCAGCCGAGCAGCGCGCCGCCGCCAAGCAGGGCCACGCCGCCGCCCACGTACGGCCCGAGCATGAAGACGCTGCTAGCGCGCGTGACCTTGCGTGGTGGGAAGAGGTCGCTGAAGATCGACAGCGCCGCCGGGCTGAGCGCGGCCTCGGCGATGGCCGTGCCCGCGCGCCAGACCAGCAGTTCGCCGAAGCTGCTCGCCGTGCCGCACATAGCGGTGGAGATCGCCCAGATGGCGACACAGGCCGCGCTGAGCCGCACGCGATTGGAGCGGTCGACCAGGCGCGCCACGAAGACACCCGCCGTCGCGTAGCAGAGTGTGAAGGTCGCCCCCTGCAACAGGCCGATCTGCGTGTCGCTGAGGAGCAGCGACGTCTTCAGCGGCTGCACGAGGATGCTGACAATCTGGCGGTCGATGTAGGAAAAGGCGAAACAGGTGAAGAACAGGAACACGACGTAGGCATGAGAGGACAGGCTGCCGGCGTTGTCATGTCCATCGGTGCAAGGGGCGTCCATTGTGGGCGCCCCGGGTTGGGTGGGCTGCATGGAGGAATCTCCTTGGAAAATCGGGGGAAGGGTGCGCCATTCAGGCGAGCGGCGCGGGCGAAGCCAGCAGCGCAATGCAGTCGCCGGGCTCGACGCTCGCGAAAGTCCGGGCGCAAACCACCATTCCGCTGCCGCCAAAATGCAACTCGCGTGGCGCCTCCCACGGGGTGTAAGGATCGAACAGGCGGCCTGCGAGCTGGCCGGCGGCCACCTCTTGCCCGAGCGTGAAGCACGGCTCGAACACTCCGTGTCGGGGTGCGAAAAGGTAGTGCTGCGCACCGTTCACGGCGATGACGCGTGTGTCGTGGCACGGCGGCGGCGGGGTGTCGTCATGGGTCAAGCCGGCGACATGCAGCACGCGCCGCAGCCCTTCCTCGACGATGGCGAGTCCGTCCACGTTGCAGCTCCCGTACCCGCCGAACTCGCCGCACAGGAACAGGGTGCCGTGGCGCTCGGCAGCGGCGCCGTAGGTGCGGTCCTCGCCGAGCAGGTCCATCACCATCGTGTGCGGCGCGGCAAAGGCGTGGACCAGCTTCATATACTCGGCATGGCGCGACGGATCGCGGGGCAGCGCGGCGAGCAACGTCGGCATGTGGTTGAACGAGGCGCCGCCGGCGTGCAGGTCGAGCACCACGTCGGCGCGCGGGAACAGTTCCGTATCGACGTAGTGGGCGATCATGGCCGTGATGGAGCCGTTGCGGTCGCCGGGAAACATCCGGTTCAGGTTGCCGCGGTCGATGGGCGAGGTCCGAGAGCCATTCAGGAAGGCAGGGAAGTTCAGCGCCGGGATGACGATCAGCCGGCCCCGGATGCGCATCGATGGCATCCGCTGCAGCAGTTTCATCAGCGCGACGGGACCTTCGTACTCGTCGCCATGGTTGCCGCCGGTCAGCAGCACGGTCGGGCCTTCGCCGTGCTTCAGCATGGCCACCGGCACGGGAATGTGGCCGTAAGCCGAGCGGTCATGCGAGAAGGGAACGCGCAGCACGCCGGTCTGGAAGCCTTCGCGCTCGTAGTCGATCCCGGTCGAGATCAGTGATTTCCGGCTGGGGGTGAGAGGGTCGTGGGGGTGGCCTTGCATGCCTGTCTCCTGTGTTGGGAAGCGGGCGGCCGCTGTACGGGCCGCCGATGCATGCACTATTGCCGACGGACGAATTGCCGACAAATGCCGTTTTTTGTGGGTGCTGATGCCTTCAGGGCATCGCTATCATCACCCTGATGGTCTCGATGAAGCGGGCGAGTGCCGGTTCCAGCGCATTCGCGGGATGCACAAAGACGAGCGGCATAGGGATCGACAGGTCGGAGAACGACGCGAAGCGAACCAGCGCCGGCGGGCGGCCGAGGTTGGCCGAGTTGACGATGGCCGCGCCGATGCCTGCGCAGACCAGCGACAGCACGGCGGCCTCGGTGGAGACTTCCTGCACCACGTCAAGCGTAACGCCTAGCGCCTGGCAGGCACCGATTAGACGGTCGTAGTAGAGCGGATAGACCGCGCGCGGGAACGTGATGAAAGGCCAGTCGGCAATGTCACGCAGGGTCACTGTTGGGTGGCGCGAGCCGTCGTCGCCAGGCAGCGTCCAGGCGTGCGGGGCAGCGAGCACCACGTTGTTGGTGGCCAGCGGCAGCGTGGCCAGCGAGGAGTCCAGCGGGCCGTACTGGTAGATGAAGCCGCCGTCGAGCATGCCGTCGCGCAGCGCGTCGAGTTGCTGCGGTGTGTTCATCGGCACCAGTTCGATGCGCACGTCGGGTACCTCTGCCTGAAAGCGCCGGAAGACGTGCGGGACGATGCCGTCCCAGCCGCTGTTCTCCACGAAGCCAAGACGGAGGTATCCCTGCACCCCCGCGGAGATCCGCTGCGCGGCGCGGGCGGCAACGTCGAGCCTGGCCAGCGCAGCGCGCGCCTCGCGCAGGTAGGCCTGGCCGGCGGTCGTCAGCTTCAGGCCGCGCGGTGTGCGCGAGAAAAGCGGAAAGCCGAGCTCTTCCTCCATGTCGTGGATCTGCCGCGAGATGGCCGGCTGGGTGACGTGGATGTGCTCGGCGGCGTGCCGGATGCTTTCGTGCTCGGCGACGGCGATGAAGTAGCGTAGGTGTCGTAGTTCCACGATGTCGTCCGTCTGGGTGTGGCAGACGATGCCACAGGCGCCGTCAGCGCGAAAGGTCGCCGCCGAGGCGCGCCACCAGGAAGTCGATGAACGCTCGCAGCTTCGGCGGCTGGATTGGCCCGCGCGGGAACACGGCATGCAGGACCGGGCAGCGGCCCACCCAGCCGGGCAGTACCGGCACCACCAGCCCCTGTGCGGCATGGCGCGCCATGATCATGTCGGTGGCCATCATCAGGCCGGCGCCATCGAACAGCGGCGCCTTGAGAACCTCAGGGTCGTCTGCCTCGATCACAGGGAGGATGGGGTAGTCGGCCAGTTCGTCCTCCCCACCTTCGCGCCGCATCGGCCACGCATATGCGCCGCCGCGCCGCGCCACGCGGGTGGAAAGCGCGGCGTGCTGGCGCAGATCGCGGGGATGGGCGGGCGTGCCGTGACGCGCCAGGTAGGCGGGACTGGCGTAGACGCGGTTCGGAAACGTCGTCAGCCGGCGCGCAGCCATCGAGGAATCCGGCAGGTCGCCCATGCGCAGCGCGAGGTCGATCTCCTCGCTCACCAGGTCGAGCGTGCGGTGGTTCAGCACGAGGTCGATGGTCACCTCCGGACAGGCGGCGCGGAAGTACGCCAGCAGCGGCGCCAGCAGATTGACCGACAGCGAGTACGACGCCGTGATCCGCAGCGCGCCACGCGGCACGCCGCGCAACTGGCCGACTGCGGCGTTGGCCTTCGCGAGCAGGCCGGGAATGGCGCGGCAGGTCTCGAAGTAAAGCGTGCCGGCTTCGGTCAGGCCGAGCCGGCGCGTGGTCCGGTGCAGGAGCTGCATGCCGAGCCGCTGTTCCAGCTCGCGCAACCGGCGGCTGACAGTGGTCTTAGGCAGTCGCAGTTCCGCCGCCGCGGCCGTGAAGCTGCCGGCCTCGACGACCTTCAGGAAGACTAGCGTGTCGTTCATGTCGGCAGGCATGGCAGTCAGGCTCGCCATTGGTAGAAAGCAGATTATGCCACTCACGGCACAATGATTCCCGATTCGGGCATCTAATCGGCGTGTGGAGGATCTTCTATCGTTTGGTTGTCACCCATCCTGAAACAGTCAGACATCATGTTCTTGCGCCTCTCCAGCCTCTTCGTTCTCGCTTCGGCCTCCGTGGCCATCCAGGCGGCCAGTCCCGCCAGCACGGGCACGTTGCCTGTGCCGCGGTCCGGCATCGGATGGGAGTCCCGCCAGGCCCCCGGCTTCTATCGCTTCCGCCTCGGCGCGTTCCGGATCACCGCGCTGTCCGATGGCACCGCCCAGCGCGACGTGGCAAAGATCATGAGCAATCCCGGTGCCGTGCGCGAAGCCTACGCGACGGCCAACCTCGCGTTGCCGATTGAGATCTCGGTCAACTGCTACTTGATAGATACCGGCGAACGTCGCCTGCTGGTGGATACCGGTGCCGGCGAGCTGTTCGGGCCGCAGACGGGCCGGCTCGTCGCCAACCTTCGCGCGGCCGGCTATGAGCCGAGCGACATCGACGACGTGCTGCTCACGCATATCCATGGCGACCATTCTGGCGGGCTCAGCATCGGCGGGCAGCGTGTGTTTCCGAATGCGACCGTGCACGTAGACCGGCGCGACCCGGCGCTGTGGCTCAGTGCCGAAGCCGAGGCAAAGGCCCCGCCAGCAGCACGCAGTACGTATCGGCAGTCGCATCAGACGGTTGACCCCTACGCTGCGGCAGGCCGGCTCAAGACTTTCGACGGCGCGACGCAACTCTATCCCGGCATCCGCGCTGTACCGCTTTATGGCCATACGCCCGGGATGAGCGGCTACTTCATCGAGAGCCAAGGGCAGCGCCTGCTATTGTGGGGCGACATCATTCACGCCAGCGAGGTGCAGTTCCGCAACCCGGCAATCACCATCGACTACGACGTGGACCGGGCCGAGGCCGCCGCGACCCGGCTACGCGTTCTTACCGACGCCTCTCGGGAGGGGTACCTAGTCGGCGGCGCGCATGTGACATTCCCAGGCATAGGTCGTGTGCGCGCCGAGTGTACCGGCTTCAGTTGGGTGCCGGAGCCCTATAGCGTGACACTCGGGGAATGACCGGATATCTTATCCGCCAAACCTCGATCCGCTAGGAGAGCGCTCGGGACAATTCGAAAACTCTTTGCAGGTGGAGCGAGGCAGCGCTTAGATGAGATGAGCGTCCGCGTCGGCACCGAATTGCTGCCATTCAACCTGAGGGAGGCGATGGCCGTAGCCCCCCTGAAGAGACGCTGGCGTTACTCTGAAGCGGTCGTTCAACATGGACAGCAGAGAAGTTACGGTCATTCAGGGAACCCGACAATAGGATTGACGACCACCCATGCAAAAGCTGCCCAAACAGGAGCGCGGCGACGGTTGGCTTATGGGTGTCCAGCCACACAGATTTCATCAATGATGAATGCTTGTTGTCGATCTGCGGGTATACAAATAAGAGACGCCGTACAAGAGGATGACACCATGTCAGCACCAAATATTCATGTATTCCATGACCGAGCTGGCTGGGCTTTATTCGTTGAAGGAAAGCGGGAGCCTATTAGCCACTATCCACGCCAGCGCCAAGCGGTTGCCGCGGCCACGGCCAAGGCGGAACGGGAACACGTTGAACTCTTGATACACCGACGGGGCGAACGGATTGGCTCATGGGACAGCTACGCTCACGACTTGCCGGAAACCGACTGACAGTGAATGCAGCCGCTTGCGCACGCTAAAATAGCGACGTGCAGTGATGGACCACTATCACTGCACCCTTCAGAAACGGGGCAAGCCTCCTTCTCCTTTGAAAGCGCGCTGTGACTCGACTGGCCTCCTGCTGGAATGGAACAGGCGGTTGATCCGCGACCTCGGCGTCGCCATGAGCGGCGAGCCGCGGCCGTTGCAGCCGGGACTGCCGGCGCCCCGACAAGTCCGTCGCGCTTTCCTGTACGGCACGTTCCAGGGCCTCCAGCGGAGTCAACAGGCGTCGGGCCACCCCCCACATCAGCATGCCGGCAATTGCCAGGGCTACAGCAAGCATCGATAGAATCTTTGGCTTTGCACGGGTGATTGGCAAGAAGGCTTCCTTTGCCGGTAGCGTGGCAACCAATTCCCAGCCAGCGGTTCGAAGACATCAGGGTTCTGGCCTGTCGACCTGGTATCGAATACCCGCTTACCGTCCGGCCAGGCGAGAAATAGCCAGTCGAACAATTCAGGAACAGGGGCGGCCAGCTCAGCGATGCGCTTCAGTTCCTCCGGGCGACGGTCCAGTTGAGTGGAGAGTTGCTCGGCAATTCGGCGCAGGATGATGGTGCGGTTAAGCCGAACCAACTTGAAGTGCCCATCTGCATTGTCGGGACCAATGAGGCGCTCGTGCTACGCGCAGGTTGCGGATGCTAGATGAGCAAGATTTGTGGCAATCAAAAAATCCGGCGTTACGAGCGAGGTGTAACGCGGGAAGTAGGACACCGCGACTTCTGCCTGCGTCCTCGTAGCTCAATCGGGTGATTGGCAAGCCGGCGAGCTTTGCTGATAATCACACATTGCAGAAATCCTAAAAGAGCCACTTTTGGTACCAGGCCACCCTGCGCTGTGGACCTCGTCTCTTACTGATGTAGTGCCATCACGGTGATTTGCAGTTCGCAAACTTGTATGGAGTACCGTGATGAGAAGCATATCGATACGCGCGGCAATGACGGGAGAATGGGAGCGGATTGGCGATATTCTCCAGCGGAGCGGACTGATTGGCGACGACGTCGGCCTGCCCGGAACAATGTTCCACGTCGCCGAATCCGAGCGCATGCTTGTGGGATGCGCCGGCGCTCAACGGCGCGGTGATACCGCCATTGTCGGACCAGTCGCAGTACTTCCAGAATTTCGAGAGCGAGGGATAGCATCGCATCTGGTTCGCACGGCCCTCATGAGAGCTCGCGCCAGCGGCTGTCGGCAGGCCGTGTACTTTTCGAATCGTTGTGCAGGCTTCTTCAGTCGTCATGGCTTCTTGCTAATGCCGCGAGATGAGCTTTCGCAGGAGGTGCGCGCTTCAAAGACGTTTCAACGAGAGCATGGATTGGGGCATCTCTGCATGAGATGCGACCTCACTTGATTCGCAGCCATAGGTTCCGTAGCTAGCAGCTGCTGGCATCTACACTACTCGCGCTGACGCTTCGACGATGTTTGACCCGGAATTTCATGGGACGTTGCTACAGGTCATCGGCGACGAGCCTATCCGCGTCCGCCATCAAGCGTCGACCCTGTTCCCTGATTCGCTGGTGAGTGAGCGGCGAAACCTCGAAGACCCGGCAAGATAAGCGAAGCCTTCTTAGACCTCGGGATGCGCGCCGAAATATGAAATCAATCTCGCTCTCGGGAAAGTCGCCAAGGTTGCGGTATGCCGCTCGCATTTTGCCCAGGTAGGAATTCCGCTCGACATCGGTCAGAGCAACCACACTGGCCAGCAGCGAACGCGAATGCCATTGTAGCCAGCGCCGTCTCCACGGCCCGTAGTCCTCATCCATCAATTGACCCCTGCTTTGACAGCGCTCATCTACACGCTTGAACCCTTCAAGGGCTTCGCGTACGTGTGTGGCATGTGCTTAAAAGAATCATAGTGTGATATGAGCTGTCCAACAATAGAATGTGGAAGACGGCAGCGCATCCTACCAAGGAGGGGACGCACCTCTGGCTGCCCGTCGTAGTGGTCTGTGCGGAAATGGCACCGGGCCGACATCTGCAGAGGTAGCGCCAAGTTCTAAGCCGTAGCCGTCCGGAACGTTTTCAACGCCGGAGATTTACTCGAGTTCCTCGGCACGCATGGAAAAGCCGCGCAGTTGCATTTGCAGCAACGCACGTTTTTGAGAATGGACCTTCCAAGTTGCCCCTTCGAACACTGAGTGGCGGACGCAGTGAATTAGACATTGCTTACAATCGATATAAGAACGGATAAGGTCTGGTCCTCTGCTCAGCTGTTGGCTTAGGGTGCCAGTGCTAACTTTTGCGCGATGAGGCCTTTCGGTGTCGGAGTCGTGGCCACCTGGATTGGCCAGTTTCACGATTTTCCGAGGACCACTAATCATGGCGCGCACTTTCGGATGGCGCGCCGGATGCCAGCACGCCGCGCTGACCCTCGCTACGCAGCCTCTGGCTGGGCCTCCGTAGTGCAATACTTGCAGCGTTTCGCGTCATTGCTGCAATCAGGCATGCCCTGCTCCACATGGAGTGGGAAGACACATCCACTTCCGGGGTGGCGTGCGGCTTGCAAGTCTTTCTCCACGCGGCCCGGTATCGGGGCCGGCGAACGGAGACGATTCATGAAGACGATCTGGATCCTTGTCGCGGACGAGGGGATTGCAAGAGTGCTTGCCTCGCAAGGCGCAAGCACGCCACTGGAAGACGTCGAGAAGATCACAGACGCCGGAGCCCGCGCGCACAATGCCGCCTTGCGGCACGACGCCTACGGTCGCCGCGCACAGGCCAGCATGCAGGGCGACGCGGGTCATCCGGGCGCACACGCGGGCCGTACCGCTACCGTCACGTCATCGGCTGGCGAGGACGCGGTCCACCAGGAAGCCCAGCTCTTCGCGCGCCGCGTCGCGAAGCTGCTCGAGGAGGCCCACAACAAGCAGCGCTTCGACGAACTGGTCGTCATCGCGCCGCCGCGCTTCCTTGGCCTGCTGCGCAAGGCTCTGCCGCAGTCCGTGTGCAACGTCGTCACGCGCGAACTCGACAAGGACTATCGCCAGCTCGGCAACAATGACCTGCAGCGGCGGCTTGCCGACGATGGCATCGTCCCGGCGCGGCGCGATCCGCGCATCGAGATGGGCAAGGGGCCGGGCAACGAGATCGGCAGCCTGCCGACGCGTTAAGTCTGGCTACGGAGTGGGCAGCGCAGCGGGGAAGGCAAACGACCTCAGCGCTTCAAGCGCAGGCCGGTTTGCCAGCGCCCGCTCGATACCCGCCTTGAGTTCCGCCGTGCGAACTTCGGGATAGGGCAGCGATGCGTGCAGCGCTGCCAGCGCCCGTGCACCGGGATCATCGATCACGTCCATGCGGTCGATATGGATATGGAAGCTTGCGATCCGGGCCTTGCCGTCAGTCATGACGAAGCCAAGGCGATAGTAGCCCCGGCCCACGCGCAGCTTCGTTGCCGCAGTTTCGCGCATGGCAACCAGCCATGGAACGATCATGGCGCCGTCGTGCCAGGACTGACTGTCGCCGATGTAGTAGGTTCGGCAGCGGTCAAAGATCCTCGCAAAATCTGAAACCAGGGTGCGGGCAATTGCCGCCGCGCCTTCCGTTCTCGATGGAAAGCTGATGGCGTCGGTATTGAGCGAGATCGTCAGCCAGGCATCGTTGGCGAAGGCGTCATGGATGATCTCGGGGCGGTTGTTGTCCTTGGCCTCGATGTACTGGTGCAGCAGGGCTTGCGCCGCAGCGGCCGGGATAGCGGTCACAGTGATCTCCGTTTCAGGGAATCGCGCCAGAGAGCACCTGGCAGCGCCAGTCTTCTCCGGTGGCGTTTGCTACAATTTGATGCAAAGCTTGCTTAAAAAGCTAAGTGGAGCATACCGTGGCGTCGAAAGCGTCCAGCAAGACCCTGACCATCACCAACCCGGCATGCCTGGTAGACGGCTCGGATACCGAATTCCGCCACCTCGTGAACGGGCTGTTGCCCTTCGCCGCGCGGCTGCTGACGGTGCGGGACGGCTTCGGCAGCCTGATCGGGCTGACCGGGGTGCAGTACTCCCTGATCCGGTCGATTGCGCACCTGTCCCGGCAGGGCGACGTGACCGTCAACCAGCTTGCCGACCATCTGCACCTGAGCGGGCCGTTCATCACGATCGAAACCGGCAAGCTGAAGAAGCTCGGCCTGATCGACAAGAAGGCGCACCCCGAGGACCGGCGCAAGATGCTGCTGACGATCACGCCGGCCGGCACCAGGCTGCTCGGCGAATTGCTTCCGGTGCAGCAGCGCATCAATGACGTGCTGTTCGACGGCGTCACGCGCACGGAATTCAAGGTGCTGTGCTCCATTGTCGATCGCCTCGTCGCCAACGGCGATCGCGCCGCGCTGGACCTCGAGCACCTGCACGCCCGGCGGCAGGCCGGCTAGCCGTCGCTGGACCCGCGCCATCAGTGGTCAGCCCACTGGATCGTGCGCAGGTCGATGCCTTCCTTGTGCATGTCCCAGAGCGGACTCAGTTCGCGCAGCCGGCCGACGGTGGCGTTCACCAGGCCGATCACCTCATCGACTTCCGCCTCGGTGCTGTAGCGGCCCAGCGTGAAGCGGATGGAGCTATGCGCGAGTTCATCGCTGCGGCCGAGCGCGCGCAGCACGAACGACGGCTCCAGTGAAGCCGATGTACAAGCCGAACCCGACGACACCGCCACGCCCTTGATCCCCATGATCAGGGACTCCCCCTCGACAAAGTTGAAGCTCACGTTCAGGTTGTGCGGCACGCGCTGCGCAATGCTGCCGTTGACGTAGACCTCTTCAAGCGCGCTCAGCCCCGCCAGCAGCCTGTCGCGCAGCGCGCCGACGCGGCGCGCTTCTTCGTCCAGTTCGAGCCGCGCAATGCGAAAGGCCTCGCCCATGCCGACGATCTGGTGCGTGGGCAGCGTACCGGAGCGCATGCCGCGCTCGTGGCCGCCGCCGTGGATCTGTGCTTCCAGGCGGATGCGGGGTTTGCGACGCACGTACAGCGCGCCGATGCCCTTGGGGCCATAGACCTTGTGCGCCGTCACGGTGAGCAGGTCGATCTTCAGCACTTCCAGGTCGATTGGAATCTTGCCGGCTGCCTGCACCGCGTCGCAGTGGAAGACGACGCCCGCGGCGCGGCAGATCTCGCCGACTTCCTTCACTGGCTGGATCACGCCGATCTCGTTGTTGACCATCATCACCGACACCAGGATGGTGTCTGGCCGCAGCGCCTGGCGCAGTGCGTCGAGATCGATCAGGCCGTCCTCGCGCACGTCGAGATACGTCACCTCGAACCCTTGACGCTCCAGCTCGCGGCACGTATCGAGCACGGCCTTGTGCTCGGTCTTCACGGTGACGATGTGTCGTCCCTTGCCGCGGTAGAAATTCGCCGCGCCCTTGATGGCGAGGTTGTTGCCTTCGGTCGCCCCCGATGTCCAGACGATCTCGCGCGGATCGGCATTCAGCAGCGCGGCCACATGCGCACGCGCGGTCTCTGCGGCGTCTTCCGCGTGCCAGCCGTACGCGTGGCTGCGCGAGGCAGGGTTGCCGAAGTGCTGGTGCAGGAAGGGAACCATCTTCTCGACGACGCGGACGTCGACCGGGGTCGTCGCGCTGTAGTCCATGTAGATCGGAAAGGTCCGGGGCTCGGATTGCATGATGTTTCTGCTCTGGAGTGGGGGTTACGCGGACCGAGTCTAGCACCGGGACCACCAGAATCCTTGCCGCTCCATGCCGTCGATAGGGTTGTTGTCGGGTTTGCGGCGCCACTTCGTCAGGCCGCACGGGTCATTCTGGATTTCTCGGAAACCCTTGTGTGGGAAGGGTTTCGGGGTGTCAACCATGGTTTCGGGACTGCTCTCCCGGCGCTCGCCTAGGTGTTTTCACTAGCTTGAATAGCGAAATTTATTAGCATTGAATAATACCTAACAAACAAAGCTAAAAATAAAAGCAAATGAGCAAGGTCGACAACATGTGTAGGAGTCGTGATGTCTGAGTCATCTGTTGCGGGCGCTATCGAACTCGACGCCCAACGTCATTTCCGCAGCGCGCTGGCCATGTTCGCCACGGGTGTCGCCGTCATTACCGCGCCGCGGGAGGAGGGCACGCCGGTCGGTATCACGGTGGCGTCGTTCAATTCGGTATCGCTGGATCCGCCGCTGATCCTGTTCTCGGTGGATCGCCGCTGCCACAGCCTTGGCGACCTGTGCGCGACTCCTCGTTACGCGGTGAATGTGCTGGCCGAAGCCCAGCAGGATATTTCGAACCGCTTCGCCCGTGCGAACTCGGGCAAGTGGGACGGTATCGACGCCGGTCCGCGCGATGCAAGCCACGTGCTGCTGCCCGATGCACTGGCCACCTTCGAATGCGAGCCGTATGCGCAGCATGACGGCGGCGATCACGTGATCTTCATCGGGCGCGTCGTTCGCCACCAGTCCCGGCAGGACGGCCGGCCCCTGATTTTCTTTGGCGGCAAGTACCGCGCGCTGGACGCCAGCCCGGCCGCCGCCTGAGCCCACCACCAGCACCCAATCCAGCAGTCACCCAGGAGAACAACATGGTCAAGACCGGCACCCAGCACATCGCCATGCTGCGCGATGGACGCGAAGTCTATCTGGACGGCAAGCGCGTGACCGATGTCACCACGCACCCGGCCTTCCGCAACTCGATCGGCAGCTACGCGAGCCTCTACGACTTCCAGGCCCGGCCCGAGAACCTCGAAAAGATGACGTTCCAGCCGGACGGCACTGCCAACCGCGTCAGCCGGATCTGGCAGCTTCCGACCAGCTACGACGAACTCGTGCAGCGCCGTGACGCGCTGGAGGCATGGACCGAGTTGCACTACGGCTTCATGGGCCGATCGCCCGACCACGTGGCCTCGTGCATCTCGGGCATGTATATGGGCATCGACGTGTTCGAGCAGGCCGACCCCAAACGTGCCGGGGCCCTGCGCGATTACTACCGCTATGCGCGTGACAACGACCTGTTCCTGACCTACGTGATCGTCAACCCGCAGGCCAACCAGTCCAAGTCGGCGCATGAGCAGGAAGACAAGTACCTGGCGGTTGGCATCGTCGACCAGGATGCGGAAGGCATCACCGTGCGCGGCGCCAAGATGCTGGCCACCAGCGGCATCATGGCCAATGAAGTGTTCTGCAGCTGCATCCAGCCGCTGCGCGAAGGCGACGAGATGTACGCGCTGTCGTTCGCGATCCCGATGAACACCAAGGGCCTGAAGGTCATGTCGCGCAAGTCGTACGAGGCCAATGCCACGTCGGTGTTCGACAACCCGCTCGCGAGCCGCTATGACGAGAACGACGCGGTGCTCTACTTCGACGACGTGAAGGTGCCCTGGGAGCGGGTCTTCGTTGCCGGCGACGTTGCGATGTGCGCGCGCCAGTTCCATGCAACGCCGGCGCACAGCTACCAGAACTACCAGTGCCAGGTGCGCCTGATGGTCAAGCTGCGCTTCCTGGTCGGCATCGCGCACAAGATCACCGAAGTCAACGGTACCAGCAACTTCCCGCAGGTGAAGGAGATGCTCGGCCAGCTCGCCGCCGAAGCGGGCATGGTGGAGGCGTGGGTCTATGGCATGGAAGCCAAGGGCCAGATGGTCAACGGCTACTACGTGCCGGACCGCAGCATGCTGTACGGCTCGCAGGTGCTGACGCAGCAGCTCTACGCGAAGGTCCTCAACACACTGCGCGAGCTGGCCGGCGGCGGCATGATCATGCTGCCTTCCAGCATCCAGGACTTCGCCAACCCGGTGCTGGCCGAGATCATCGCCAAGACGCAGAAATCGCCGGCCTGCAGCCCGGCGGAGCGCGTCAAGTTCTTCAAGCTCGCGTGGGACGCAGTCGGTTCGGAGTTCGCGTCGCGGCACAACCAGTACGAGATGTTCTATGCGGGCGCGTCCTTTGTCACGAAAGGCCATGCCTACCGCACGTACGACTGGAAGCGCGCCGCGCACCTCGTCGACAACATGCTCGGCAGCTATTCACTCGAAGCCGAACTGGGCACAACCGCGCGTGCTGCCTGAGACTGCTCTCGCACTGTTAGCTCGGACTCACCCCACACCAAGGAGATGATCATGGCGATCAACAAGCTTCACGACGAATTCCATACGCTGGACCTGCAGTCCGGCTGGGAGGTGCCGCATGGCTATCCGGCCGGCATCCAGCAGAAGATCCTGTCCGGTGCACTCGATGAACCGGGCCGCCGCGGCAGCCGCACGCGCCTGCTGCGCTTCGAGCCCGGTGTATTCACCACCCAGCCGTTCGTGCACGAGTACTGGGAAGAGGTGTATCTGCTCAGCGGTGACCTCACGGTGGGCAACGACGCGAGCGGGCAGGGCGGCGAAGCATTCGAGCCCAACACCTATGCCTGCCGCCCGCCCGGCGCGTTCCACGGGCCGTTCAAGTCCGATGCCGGCTGCATGCTGCTCGAGATCCACTACTACGATCCGGCCTGATCATGACTGCCACCGTACGAGCCGCTTTGCGGCAACTGGCTGATGGCAGCGCGAACGCCGCGTCGCTGCTGGCGTCCTGCGTGGAGCGCATCTGCAATCCGGGCGGCGAGGGCGCGCGCGTCTTTCCGCATGGCGTCAGCATGGCCGCATGCAAGCAGGCGCGCGCCAGTGACCTGATGCGCGAGTACGGCGTTGCCGGCCCGCTGGCTGGCGTGCCGATCTCGATCAAGGACCTTTTCGATGTGCAAGGCGACGTCACGCGGGCCGGGGCGCGCATGCTGCCCGAGCGGCCGGCTGTCGCCGACGCGACGGCCATTGCCCGGCTGCGGACGGCAGGCGCGGTGTTCGTCGGGCGCACGAATATGACCGAGTTCGCGTACTCGGGGGTCGGCATCAACCCGCACTACGGCACGCCGCGCAATCCGTTCGATCGTGCTGGCGAGCGTATTCCGGGCGGCTCGTCTTCGGGCGCCGCGGTATCGGTGGCCGACGGCATGGCGCTGGCCGCCATCGGTTCGGATACCGGCGGGTCGTGCCGCATCCCGGCGGCGCTGTGCGGCATTGCGGGCTTCAAGCCCACGGCAAGCCGCATCCCGCTGGACGGCGCGGTGCCGCTGTCGCCGAGCTACGACTCCGTCGGCTGCCTGGCCAGCACGGTCGCGTGCTGTGCCGATATCGACGCGGTGATGGCAGACGAAGACATGACTCCGCTGGCCCCGGTGCCGCTTGCGGGTTTGCGCCTGGCCGTGCCCGCCGGAATCGTCTTCGACGGCGCCAGCGACGAGGTGGCGCGGTCATTCAGCCGCGCGCTGCGGCAGCTCTCGGCCGCCGGTGCCCGGCTGCAGGATGTGCATTTCGACAGCTGGGACCATCTCGCGGAGATCGGTGCCAGCGGCGGCCTGGTGGCTGCCGAGGCCAGCGCCTGGCATGCCGACCTGCTGACGGCGCATGCGGACGCGTATGACCCGCGCGTGCTGTCGCGCATCCGCCTGGCGGATGCGCAACGCGCGTCCGACTACGTGCGCATGCTCGCGCGCCGCACCGCATTGTGCCGGCAAGCCGATGCCGAACTTGCGGGGTTCGATGCGGTGGTGCTGCCCACCGTGCCGATCGTGGCGCCGCGCATCGCCGACGTCGACGATGATGACGAGGCATTTTTCCGCGTCAACCGCCTGCTGCTGCGCAACCCGGCCATCGCCAACATGCTCGACCTGTGTGCGTTGTCGGTGCCGTGCCATCGGCGCGGTGAAGCGCCGGTGGGCCTGATGCTGTTCGGCCGCCATCGGGCCGACCGGAGGCTGCTGGGCATCGGCATGGGCGTGGAAGCCGCCCTGCGACGGTAGATGTGCAATTCAGATTCCCCAAGAGAATCCAACCTGGAGTAGACAACATGCCTGCAATGCGAATCGGCGCGGCCGTCCTGGCCGGTGCCATGCTATATGCCGCCCCTGCGAGGTCCGCGAAGGCCGCGGAGGTGCCCCGAATCAGCGACGGCGTCGTCAAGATCGGCGTGCTCACGGACATGTCCTCGATCTTCTCGGATATCGGCGGCAAGGGATCGGCAGTGGCTGCCCAGATGGCCGTGGAGGACTTCGGCGGCAAGGTGCTTGGCGCGCCCGTACTGGTCGTCAGCGCCGATCACCAGAACAAGACCGATGTCGCCGCGACGCTGGCGCGCGGCTGGTTCGACAACCAGAAGGTGGATGTCATCCAGGACGCGCTGCCTTCGTCGGTGGCGCTGGCCGTGTCGAACCTTGGCAAGCTCAAGCACAAGATCGTCATTGCCAGCGGCGCGGGGACCACGCGCCTGAGCAACGAGGATTGCTCGCCCTACACGGTGCAGTACTCGTATGACACGTATGCCTTCGCTGCCAACACGGTGAAAGCGCTGGCGAAGTCGGGAGACAAGAGCTGGTACTTCCTGACGGTCGACTATGCGCTCGGCACGTCGCTGGAGAAGGATGCAACGGATGCGCTGGCGAGCGCAGGTGGCAAGCTGACGGGCAAGGCCAGGCATCCGATCAACTCGGCGGACCTGTCGTCCTATCTGCTGCAGGCGCAGGCCTCCGGCGCGAAGGTGATCGGTCTGGCCAATGCCGGCGCGGATACGGTGAATGCGATCAAGACTGCAGCGGACTTTGGCATTGGCATTGGCGGCAAGCAGAAGCTTGCCGGCCTGCACATGTTCATCAGCGACATCCACAGTCTCGGTCTGCAGGCTGCACAGGGCATGCTGCTCACCACATCGTTCTACTGGGACCGCGACGATGCCACGCGTGCGTGGTCGCAGCGCTTCTACGAGCGCACCAAGCGCATGCCAACGCTGGTCCAGGCTGGCGTGTACTCGTCGACCATGCATTACCTCAAGGCCATCCAGGCAGCGCAGACCGATGACAGCGACGCCGTCATGGCCAAGATGCGCGAGATGCCTGTCAATGACTTCTTTGCGAAGGACGGCCGGATCCGCGCGGACGGCCTGATGGTCCACGACATGTACCTCGTCGAGGTCAAGCGCCCGGACGAGTCAAAGCGTCCGTGGGACTTCTACAAGATCAAGAGCGTGATTCCCGCGAGCGAGGCGTTCCGCCCGCTCAGCGCGAGCCACTGTCCGCTCGTGCGCAAGTAAGCGCCGCGCATCCATTTCGCCAATACAGGATTTCGTCTCATCATGAAAACGCTCACCTTCGATATCGACAGCACCCAGGCGCGGGAGAACCGCACCTTCACCATCCGCCAGCTCGTGGTCGCGGGCTGGACCGGGCGCGACGTCGCCGCCATGGAAGCCCATATCCGCGAGCTGGAGGAACTGGGCGTCAGGCGCCCCGCGTACACACCGGTCTTCTATCGCGTGGCGGCGGAACGGCTCGGCGCAGCCGGGCAGATCCAGGTCAGCGGCCAGGCCAGCAGCGGCGAGGCGGAGTTCCTGCTGGTGAAGGATGGCGACGAGGTGCTTGTCGGTATTGCCTCCGACCACACCGACCGCGAGGTGGAAACCTATGGCATCACCGTGTCCAAGCAGATGTGCGAAAAGCCATGCGCCGCGACGCTGTGGCGCCTGGCCGATGTGGAGGGCCACTGGGATGCGCTGGTGCTGCGCTCGTACGCCACCATCGGCGGTGAACGCGTGCTGTACCAGGAGGGTCCGGTGACGGCCATGCGCGCGCCGGCCGATCTCATCGCCCGCTTTGCCGAGCACGGCGGCGAGTTTGCCGACGGCACGGCCATGCTGTGCGGCACCTTGCCCGCGATCGGTGGCATCCGGGCGGCCGAGCGCTTCGAGATCGAGCTGGAGGACCCGGTCCTGGGCCGCACGCTGCGGCACGGGTATGAGATCGTCTCGCTGCCGGTCCAGGGCTGAAGTTCCACCTCACCGGATCCAGTCATGCCCCATGAAGATCTGATACTCGAAACCCGTAGCCTGGCGAAGTCCTTCCGGGGCTTTACCGCGGTGAGCGACGTCAACCTGCGCGTGCGCCGCGGCTCGATCCATGCGCTGATCGGGCCCAACGGCGCCGGCAAGACCACCTGCTTCAACCTGCTCACCAAATTCCTGGAGCCGACCACCGGCACCATCCTCTTCAATGGCATCGACATCACCCGCGAGAAGCCCGCGCAGATCGCGCGCCGCGGCGTGATCCGCTCGTTCCAGATCTCGGCGGTGTTCCCGCACCTGACGGTGATGGAGAACGTGCGCATTGGCCTGCAGCGCCAGATGGGCACCGCGTTCCAGTTCTGGCGCAGCGAGCGTTCGCTCGACGTGCTCAACGACCGCGCGA